>DQUR01000001.1 GCA_015662175.1 Thermococcus paralvinellae
ACCGCTATATTGAAAAGGGGCACTATTCCCCCACTTACCAGTGACCCAAATCTTCCCCCTTTCAAGAAATTGTAGAAAAACCCTCCAAAAAACATGCCCGTTAAACCAAGACCCACGAGAAACATTGCTGAAGATCCCTCTATAATGCCAACTTCCTTGAATTTGAATCTCTTCCTAACTTTCATGTATCCATGCGAGGTAATGAGGAGTATGACGCTAACCGCCAGTATAACCCCAGCCTGAAAGCCTCCTCCAGGACTTAAATGCCCATATACCATCAAATAAACGGCATAGGTTACAAGGAAGGGGCTAACCAGCTTTGTGGTTGTCCGCACAACTGTGCTCATCTTCATTTTTTCTTACCCCCAATAATAAATAAAACCCAGTGACGGCAGTGAAAAGCAGGGTTGCCTCTCCAAGGCTATCGTAGGCACGCCAGTCAGCCAAGATTGCCGTTACAAGATTTGGAATGTTCACGTCTTGCCAATGTGAGATATAATACTCATAACTTCCCCCCTCCACTTTTGAGTAGTCCAGCTGTAAAAAGATGATGGCCAGTGAGAGAACAATTAAAATTCCAGCAACCCTCTTCACTTCTTTGCCCCCCCCGATTTTTCTATCTCTTCTATCGTAAACAGGAATATTCCAATGATGATGGCCCCAACAACTATTGCTGATAAAGCAACATCTGGAGCTTTAAGCTGGATAAGGACGAGAACAAATACCAGGCTAAGCAGAGCATACTTAACCACTGCACTAATTAGGTCATCCTCCTCAATTACCGCTATTGATATGAGTATCATAACGAACAGCAAAAATTCATGGATTATCCCAAGCATACATGTCCACCACAACTTTCGGCTTTATCCCGTATTTATAGGCCCCTTTAGCTATTGCGTGGGAAATCATGGGGTTTATCAGAGCTATGAGGAAAGCTAATACGAGCAGCTTAAGTTTGATGAAAATGGAAGCATCAGTGTATATTATCAAAGCCAGGAGAATCGTCATCGCACCTCCAGTATCGCATTTTGTGGCTGCATGCAGTCGAGTATAAACGTCGGGAAAGCGGAGTATTCCCAAAGCACCAAATATCATTGCAATCTCCCCAAAGGCTAAAAGAAGGTATTCAATCATCCCTTACCCCTCCTTTCCAAATATTTTGCTAAAATTAATCCACCAACTGCATTAACCATTAGGAGGACAACCGCTAGGTCTACCAGAAAATACCGCCTGCCAATTACCGAGAGGATTGCTATAATTATGACGACTTTTGTGGTTATGGTGTTTAGTCCAACTATTCTGTCGGGTAAAGTGGGACCAAAAAGCACTCTGTAGGTTAACAAAATGCTTGTAAAGATTAAAATCAAAACTCCCCAGCCAAAGGGCGTTACCAGAAGATTCTCTTCAACCATTCCTCAATGTCCCCCTTGATTTTTTCTCCCGCCTTTTCTCTATTAAGGGTTTCGGCATAAATCCAGTGCACATACAGGTATGTTTCTCCAAGTTTTTTTGAGACATCCAGAGTTAATGTGCCCGGGGTTAGGGTTATTGAGTTTGCCAATATGGTAACCCCTGTATCCGAGTGCAGATCTGTCTTTATCTTTATGATCCCCGGTTTAATATCCATAAAGATGACATTCTTGGCAACCTTCATGTTGCTTTCAATTAAACGGAAGGCCATTATTATGAGGTACTGGGGAGCGTACAGCAACAGAAAATAAATAATTTTCTCAATTAAGTGCCCCCTATGCCTGACATCCTCCATAAGCATGTCCCTCATAAATGACGCAATGATGAGCGTTGCAATGCCACCTATGATGAGATTATCTAAAGATGTGTTCGCAGTTATGACAACCCAAAAAGAGAACAGTACTATCCAGGTTAACGTTATTCGCTCCCATACTGGGAGTTTCTGGGTTTCATACTTTTCATATAGCATCCTTTTGTGAATCTCTTCCAGCCTCTCCTTGAGGTAAAATGGGACTCTACTCATGGTTTAATGTTTGTTTCTTTGAAGTTATAACCCTTTTGAAAGATTTAACGGAGATTTTCTAAATAAGAAACTACCCGAAAATCATGCTTCCAAAAATTTACTCCTTTAATTTTAACCCCCTGCTTAAAAACTCCTCTTTAGTTTTTAACTTTAGGTTTTGGAAAGGTATAAATTAGTTTTTTTTCAGAGTTAAACATAGGTGAGAAGATGAAAGCTTACCACATTCACGTTGAGGGCATAGTCCAGGGGGTTGGGTTTCGGCCTTTCGTTTACAGGATAGCTCATGAGCACAATTTAAGGGGCTATGTCAAAAACCTCGGAGATGCCGGGGTTGAAATAGTTGTTGAAGGGAACGAAGCAGATATTGAATCTTTTCTGCATGATTTAAAGCATAATGCTCCTCCACTTGCCAAGGTTGAAAAGATCAGAAAAAGGGAGATGATTCCTCAAGGGTTTGACAGCTTTTACATAGAAAAGAGCTCCCAGGGTGGTTCCAGAGGGGATTCAATAATTCCCCCCGATGTTTCAATCTGTGAAGACTGTGTTAAAGAGCTTTTTGATCCATCCAATAAAAGATACATGTATCCCTTCATCGTCTGTACAAACTGCGGACCAAGGTTCACCATAATTGAGGACCTGCCTTATGACCGCATCAACACGACGATGAGAGAGTTCGAGATGTGTGAGTTCTGTGAGAGCGAGTATAAAGACCCGCTGAACAGAAGGTACCATGCTGAACCGGTCTGCTGTCCTGTTTGTGGGCCATCTTACAGGCTCTACACAAAGGAAGGGGAGGAAATCGTTGGGGACCCAATAAAAAAGACGGCGGAGCTAATTGATAAGGGATACATAGTGGCAATTAAAGGTATCGGCGGAATACACATTGCCTGTGATGCAACGAAGGAAGATGTTGTTGAAGAACTGAGGAAAAGAATCCTAAGACCTCAGCAGCCTTTTGCCTTAATGGCAAAGGACCTAGAAACCATTGAGAGCTTTGCTGTAATTAGTAAAGCTGAAAAAGAGGAGCTTTTGAGCTACAGAAAACCGATAGTTGCCCTTCACAAGAAAGAGCCGTTCCCACTTCCAGAGGCTTTAGCTCCTGGTTTGCACACGATAGGTGTCATGCTTCCGTATTCTGGCGTTCACCATCTGCTCTTTCACCACTCAGAGAGCCCGGTTTATGTCATGACCTCTGCAAACTATCCCGGCCTACCAATGGTAAAGGACAACGATAAAGCTTTCAAGGAGCTCAAAGATCTGGTAGACTACCTCCTTTTGCATAACAGAAAAATCCTGAACAGGGCAGATGACAGCGTTATAAGATTTGTGGATGGAAGTAGGGCAATCATCAGAAGAAGCAGGGGATTTGTGCCCTTGCCAATAGATATGCCATTTGAGTTCATGGGCCTGGCTGTTGGGGCAGAGCTCTTAAATGCCTTCGGCTTTGCCAAAAACGGAAGGATTTATTCCAGCCAGTATATAGGCAACACTTCAAAGGTTGAAGTTCTTGAGTTCATGCGCGAAGCGATTGCACATTTCCGCAAAATCTTGAGGATTAAAAATCTTGATCTGATAATATCGGACTTACACCCTCTATACAACACAACAAAACTTGCCATGGAGATGGCTGAAAACGAAGGGGTTGAGTTTCTGCAAGTGCAACACCATTACTCCCACATAGCCTCAGTGATGGCGGAAAATAAACTGGATGAAATAATTGGAATAGCCGTTGATGGTGTCGGATATGGAGTAGATGACAACACCTGGGGAGGGGAAGTTATTTACATGAGCTATGAAGATGTGGAAAGACTGGCTCATATCGATTATTATCCACTTCCTGGCGGGGATTTGGCAAGTTATTATCCTCTTAGAGCCTTGATGGGAATTTTGAGCAAAGTGTATGAGGTGGAAGAGGTTAAACGGATTATTCACAAGTGCTGCCCGAGAGCGATTGATAGCCTGAAATACGGCAAAGTCGAGTTCAATGTAATCCTAAATCAGCTCGCCAGAGATATAAACGTCAGCTATGCATCTTCGACAGGAAGGGTTCTTGATGCCTTTTCCGTTATGCTGAACATCGCATACAGAAGAACATATGAGGGAGAACCAGCAATGAAGCTTGAAAGTTTTGCATTGAGAGGTAAAAACGATTTAGGATTCAGTGTTCCAACTGATGGTGAGAAGATTAAAGTTGAGGAGTTATTCAGACAGGCACTTGAAGTAAAAGCGAATCCTGCAGACATTGCATACTCCGTTCACCTGGCCCTCGGAAGGGCTTTCGGAGAGATGGCGGTTGAAAAAGCAAAAGAGTTTGGAGTGAAGAGCATTGGAATAAGCGGTGGTGTTGCATACAATGAGCTGATAGTCAAGACAGTCAGAAAAATTGTCGAGCACAACGGGTTGAAATTTTACGTTACTCAGGAAGTTCCGAGGGGGGACAACGGCATAAACGTTGGACAGGCATTTCTGGGCGGACTCTACCTGGAGGGATACTTAAGCAAGGAGGATTTGATGCTTTAGTTCTTTTCCCAAAAAAATGACTAAATAATCAAACAGCTTAAAACATCCGTTCCGTTAAAGTTTTGGGGGTGGCCAAAATGAAAATCAAACTCGAACATGGAGCCGGTGGAGAGCTGATGGAAGAGCTCATCAGGAAATTCATATTGAAGAACATAAGCCTAAAGTCAGCCGGTGGAGTTGGGCTGGATGCCCTGGATGATGGGGCGAGCATTCCTTTCGGAGATAAACACATGGTTTTCACAATTGACGGACACACCGTTAAGCCCATCTTTTTTCCAGGAGGGGACATAGGTCGTTTAGCAGTCAGCGGAACGGTTAATGATCTGGCGGTGATGGGTGCGAAACCATTGGCCTTGGCTAATTCAATGATAATCCAGGAGGGATTTGATGGGGAAGATTTTGAGAGGATCTTAAGGTCGATGGATGAGACCGCTAAGGAAGTTCCGGTTCCAATAGTCACCGGGGACACGAAGGTGGTTGAGGATAGAATAGGTATCTTCGTGATCACGGCAGGGATTGGGGTAGCTGAGAGGGTTATCACGGACTCTGGAGCGAGGGTTGGAGATATTGTTTTAGTCAGCGGGACGGTTGGGGATCATGGGATAGCTATAATGAGCCACCGTGAGGGAATAGCCTTTGAGACCGAGCTCAAAAGCGACGTTGCACCGATCTGGGAGGTTGTTAAAACAGTTGGTGATGCCATCGGCTGGGAGAACATCCATGCAATGAAAGATCCAACACGTGGTGGTTTGAGCAATGCCCTTAACGAGATAGCAAAGAAAAGCAACGTTGGAATCATTGTAAAAGAAAGCGAAATTCCAGTAAAGCCGGAGGTTAGGGCAGCGAGTGATATGCTCGGAATAAGCCCCTATGAGGTGGCAAATGAGGGCAAGGTTGTTATGATCGTTGCAAGGGAATATGCCGAGGAGGCAATTGAGGCGATGAAAGGGACAGAGAGGGGAAGAGATGCCGCAATAATCGGGGAGGTTATCGCTGAATATAGGGGTAAGGTAATCCTGGAAACCGGAATTGGTGGCAAGCGGTTTATGGAGCCACCAGCTGGAGACCCTGTGCCTAGGGTTTGCTAAATTTTCTTAATTTGAAAAGGATCACCTAACCCTCGCCCAACGACCTCGTACGGTTGTCGCAAGCTTCGCTAGGAGCCGGTGGAGGATTCTTCTTTGACTATACTGTTGAGGCGTGATTGCACCTCTGGAGGCAGTACAACATCCCTAACTGGTATTTGTTCTGCCCTGGAGGGAAGGACTAGAAGTGTCTCGGTTTTTGTTAGGATGGTGAACTCCCCATACCTTGCTATATAGGTGTATGTTTCTTTCTTGGATAAAATGCCCTCGCGCTTAACCATGTAGAGGACTACTGGCTTCTCCATCTTCTCCAGAAGCTTTACAAACTCGCTGGGCTCTAATATGAGATAGCCTAAGACAAAGGTTCTACTCATTGCCACAACAGTTGCTGCAGCTCCGCCAGCTGTACCGATAACAGACACAAGCCCATACCCCCGTTATACGTATAGCTTGGGTGTATTTAAAGGGTTTTGGAGCACTTCAGCAAGATCTCTGTACTCACAGGCCACTGCTTGCAATATACTGGCTACTCCTCGTCCTGTGGTTTATAACAGGAGTCCGAAATTATGTGCTCTTTTAAACTGCATAATACTTTATAAACTGGAACATTGTAATTACCCGGGGGTTGTAAAGATGCACGAATGGGCCTTGGCTGATGGGATTGTGAGGACAGCTATCGAATTCGCCAGACAGCATGGAAAGGATAAGATTCTTGGTATCAGGGTTGTTCTCGGTGAACTGCAGGACGTTAATGAAGAAATCCTGAAGTTTGCAATCGATGAGCTCAAAAAAGGGACGATAGCTGAGGAAGCGGAGATTGAGTTCGTGATCGAGGAGGCCGAGTTTAAATGCAGAAACTGCGGTCACGTATGGAAGCTTAAAGAAATCAGAGACAGATTTGATGAGAGGATAAAGGAGGACATCCACTTTATCCCGGAGGTCGTTCACGTGTTTGTGAATTGCCCCAAATGCGGAAGCAGAGACTTTGAAGTTGTAAAGGGAAGGGGAGTTTACGTCGAGGCTATAAGGATGGAGGGTGAGGAGCAATGATTGACCCGAGGATAAAGGCAATTGAGGCAAGGCTCGAAAAGGTTAAGCGAATAATTCCAGTCGTGAGCGGCAAGGGGGGAGTTGGGAAGTCGTTGATATCAACAACTTTAGCCCTGGTTTTATCCGAAAAGGGATATAAAGTTGGTCTTCTTGACCTGGACTTCCACGGGGCAAGTGACCACGTGATTCTGGGACTTGAACCAAAAGAGCTTCCA
>DQUR01000049.1 GCA_015662175.1 Thermococcus paralvinellae
TCGCTCTCAAGTATGGCATCGATCTCCCCCTGTCTTATGTAGATCGCGTTTACAAAGACGTCGTAGGGGATGAGCTTTTCCATCCAGTCCCTCACTGCCCTTTGATTAGCTTCCGTCACGTGGTGCCATGTGCCGTCATAATACTTGGCAAAGGCGATGCCCCTCGTTATGTTGCGGTGAACCTGATACCTCACCCCGTCCCTTTCAAAGAACACCGTTATTTCTGTGCTCTTTCCATTGACACGGAGGAAGCTATCCTTTTTGAGTTCTTTGGGTTTTGTTGGCCAGTACAGGCCAATGAGAATGGCATCAAGGAGGGAGCTCTTTCCGGAACCATTTTGCCCAATTATCAGGTTTATCCCCTGAGTAAATGTAACTTTTGTGAATTCATGAGAGCGGAAGTCCCTCACGATGATCTTCTCAATCCTCATATTCTCACCCCAGCCACGCAAGGAGGTCAGATCTTCTCTTTGGGGGAACCTTTTTCTCCGTTTTTTGTGCCTTTACCCCTCTTTCCACCTGTGACTCCGTCTTTTGGGACTCTTGAACTTCCTCTACTTTCTCAGCGGCATTAGATTCATCAATGCCACCTAAAATGAGCTTTATTACCTCCTCGAATTCCTCAAAGTCCCTCTCCCCAACCCTCTCGATTACCTTAAGCTCCACGGGTGTAAAGAACTCGCTGGCAGTTGTTGCCCCCTTTGCCCTCAGGGGAGAAACCCTGCCGAACCTCGTCCTTATGTGGAGATACTTCACCCTGAAGATATCGTGGAGGAATGACACGTCAAAGGGCCTCTCCCATTCAATGTCAACCCTCAAAAACGCCTCATCCGGTATCTTCGGGGCCAGTCTTTTCAGCTCTCTCCTTGCAACGCTGTCATTGGCCTTTATTTTGATATCGTAAAACGGCCTGACATCCAGTTTAACGAACCGGGGCCTGAAGTCCTCAACTATAAGAAACCCCTTGTCCTCCCCGACTTGAGGCAAAAACCTGCTTCCATCCCACCTGTACCTCATCTCATAGTCCCCGAAGTCCCACCTCTGCAGTGAACCGGGGTAGGCCACGGTGCCAAGGCCTTTGCTCGTCACCCACCTCCTGTGTATATGGCCCATTGCGTAGTAGAGGAACCCGTCCGGCAGATCCTCAAGGCGTATTTCAAAGTAATCTCCCCCATAAAACCTTTCCATCATCTCCTTTATCCCCTGATGGAGCATCAGTATGGCATCGCCACCCGGCTTGAAATAATCGCTGAGCTTATTTCTTTCAAACCATGCGGCACTCATGTACTTCATCCCGCAAATCTCAACGCTCTTATTCCCCTTCTCAAAAACCCCCTTGACAATCAATTTTCCATTGACCCTCTCCGTGGTCTGGTATTCGTTTTCCTTCTTCTCCTCCCTGAATCCAAGGAGATAAATCAATCCCAAAGACTCAAGGAGGTGGTAGGCGGAAATTCTCTTCTGGGTCCTGTCGTGATTGCCCTCAATGGCAAAAACCGGGATTTTGGACCGTTTGGGGATTGATAGAATATCTATGGCGTCTTTAATGGTCTGGGGGCTTGGATTGCTCCTGTGGAACAAATCCCCCGCTATCAGGATAAAATCCACCTTCTCCTCAACCGCCTTTTTTATTGCAGTTTCAAAGGCTTTCCTAAACTCCTCAGCCCTATAGGGCAGGCGATACTGCTCGAATCCAAGATGAACGTCAGCGATGTGGGCAAATTTAAAGGTCATACTCTATCCCCTCATCCTCATACATTTGCTGAATCTTTCTTTCTTTTTCCTCATCCTCAGCTCTCTTAAGCCATCTCGAGACAACCCCTATATCCTCACCGCCGTAATCCCCGCCCATGGACTTGAAGTTGTGTATTTTAACCAAAGCTGGCAGGGCAATTGCCTGGCCAACTATCACGGCTTCTCCCTTGCCGAGAGAGGCAATGTCCGAGAGCAGGTCAGAGCTCAGCTGCTCGCTCGCCCTGAGGACGTAATCCTGGTCCTTTGGGTTCACTATCCTCAGGATTATCTTGGTGTTTGTCTGACTCAAAACATCCTCATTCAGCTTGTTTGGTCTTTGGGACACTATTCCTAAACCAACCCCAAATTTTCTACCTTCCCTCGCAATTCTGCCCAGGATCCTCACGGTATCGTTGTGCTCCTCCCTGGGGGCGAAGATGTGGGCTTCTTCCACAATCAGAAGGATTGGCTCAGCGAGAGCTTTGCTCTTGGCCTCAACGTCCCTCATGGTTTTCTCAAGTTCCCTCATTTCCTCCTCAAGCCTCGAGGTTCTGACGATCCTTAGATCTTCCTTTATGCGTTCAAGCTTCTTCCTTGCCTTCTCATAATCTACCCTCGCCTCAAACACGGCCTGCAAAAGCTTGCCAACAACGACCTTCATCTGCCTCTCATCCAGAGGTCCTAGGTCAATGACGTTGGCTTTGCCGGGCTCAATCCGGGAAATCAAATCCTCACTCGTCAGCAATGCTCCATAATTCCTCAGGAATCTCCTGATTCTCAGAACGACTCCCCTCAGAGTATCAACTCTTTCCGACTTGAGTTCCTCGGTGAGATAGCTCTGCTTTGCCCCATCCCAGTACCTTGCCTCCTTACTCCTTATCCAGTCGTTTATTGTCTCCATGAGCTTTTCGATTATTTCTCTGCCACCCATGCTTGAATACTCATGCTTAACCGTTTCCCAGGCTTTGGCCAGGAACTCCCTCTGAATGGTAGCGTTTTTGGCAACCTCAATCAAATCAGCCAGTTCCTCACTATCCATTTCCTCCGGTCTTATTTTAGCCTCAATTATGTTGACATACTCCTTTCCGGTATTTGGGAGCTTTAGCTTGATGTAATCCCCATGGGGATCAAGGACTACAACGGTCCCCCTGAGCTTTTCAACGATTTGGCTGATCATCACGGCCACAGCGTTCGACTTACCGGCACCCGTAACGGCTAAAACTGCAAAATGCCTCGAAACGAGCTCGTCAGCATTCAGGTAAATTGGAACGCTCTCCCTCAGGAGGAGGTTTCCAATCTCTATGTATCCAATCCCGGGGTTGTATATGGCCTTGAGAACTTCATCGCTTAAACGATATACCTTCCGGCCATTGGGGATGGGCACCCTGTTTGGTAAAACTTCAACATTTTCTCCGTTAATTCTGATTTTGCCGAGGATCCTCACGGTGGCTATGAGCTCTTCATTCGCTTCAATGCTATCCCCGTACTGTTCTAAATCCAGCTGGAGGGCATGGTAAGTGCTTTTTCCCCCGCTGAGGAGCCAGTTGATGTTCTCAAGCTTTCTAATATTGCCAATAACCCACTCGCCTTCCCTGTTTTGAGCAACGACAAATTCCCCAAATCGTAGCTCAGCATTTGGATGAGCGGAAAATGTATAGCTTGTGACGGTTGCCTCATCCCTGACTATACCCACAACCTTTTCCGTTATCTCCATGCTACCACCATTTCGTAATTACTCCCGGCGTGAATATAAATCTTGTCAAGAAAAGGTAAATCAGCCAGGAATCCGGTCATCATCCCATCATCAGAATCAAGGGCACTCATCACTGGACATTATCTCACGGTCAGCTCTTTTAAACTTTGCTCCCAAAGTGTTAAAAGTCCCACTGAAATAAGTTAAAACATGAGTGCCTCCTCAAGAGACCTGCCACAAATGAGGAGAATCTCCCTAAGCTTAGTTACCATCAGACCGGCAAAGCTTTTCGATTTACCGGAGATAGTGAGGATAGAGCACCAATCTTTTAAGGAGCAGTATCCGAGGGGACTCTTTATGGTTTTTCTGGAAAACAACCCGGACACATTTCTGGTGGCGGAGTACAATGGAAGGGTTGTGGGCTACGTTATGGCATACATTAAACCCGACTTAGAGGGCCACGTGATGAGCATAGCGGTTGATCCCCTCTATAGGGGAAACGGTATCGGAAAGGCTTTGATGATTTCAGTGATTAATAAACTCATAGAAAGGGGATCCCGGTACATCGGGCTGGAGGTTAGAGTTAGCAATGAAAGGGCAATAAGGCTTTATGAATACCTCGGCTTTAGAAAGGTGAAGAGGATCATCGGCTATTACTCCGATGGGGAGGATGCGTATTACATGGTTCTGCCCGCGGATCAATGGAGGAGAGGGAGTTGAAGGAGCCAATAGAGTTCAAGCTCAGCGGTGACAGGGTCTTCAGCGAGAGGGAGAAGGCAATAAACCAGCTCCACAACAGGCGCCATTTCGGTGAGGTCATCAACGGAAAGCTCTTTCTTTCGCTCATAGAGGCGGCATACCTGATGGAGAGGGGCAAGATAAAGGTCCTTGACGGCGATAAGGAGCTCTCCTTTGAGGAACTCCTTGAAATTGGTCGAAAAAAGGACGACCAGTTCGATATCAAATATCTCGTTTACAAGGACCTGCGCGATAGAGGCTATGTTGTCAAGTCGGCCCTTAAGTTCGGCTCCCACTTCAGGGTTTACAGGCGCGGGATGGACGAGCACTCCCAGTGGCTGATATGGGTCGTTCCGGAGAACCTCCGCTTCAGCCCCAGCGACATAACGGCCCGGGTGAGAGTTGCCCACGGCGTCAGGAAGAACATGGTCATGGCGGTCGTTGATGAGGATAACGATGTCGTGTATTATAAGATTGAGTGGGTGAAGTTCTGAGAAATTTAGTTGTCAGAATTCATGCATATGCCTGTTCTTGGATCGTAAGATCGGTTATAATGCCAAACACAAGTGGCACGCTGACCTTTGATTTGTTATTTACCTTCACCCCAAGAACGCTGTAGGTTGCGTAGCAGCTCTTTTTGGGCTTGACCTCGAAACCGTATAATGCTATCGAAACTGCGTTCATGTATTTGTGGAATCCAAACGTTAGGCTAAGCGCGCCGGCCAGTTTCCGGTTTATGCCCGCAAGGTACTTTCCGGCGGCATAGCCTATTGGGATGCTCAGGCTGGAGCTCGATGAGAAGACCTCACTTTGGGATTGTCTAACATAGACGGCACTCTTCCAACTCCCGGCACTTATCCACTTCCTTTTCCACTCCGCTTCTCTTGAGATGCTCCAGATGCTGGGGGTTGTGGTGATCCTTGGAGGGTTGTTCCCCTGCGACTCCGTGAAGTAAGTACCATCTGTGGAAGACTCCCATACCGTATACTTTCCGGTACTGTGGATTTTGATAGGATAAGTTTGTGCCACCTCTATGTCCACATACCTCCCCGTGAGCTTGTCGTATGCTGGAACCTTAGCGTGAGCCACAATGTACTCCACCTTGATGTTAAGATACCTTTCCCAGGTGTCTGAATTAACTGTCAGGGGCCCTAATGAATGATAGCCTATATCCAGTGCCCAGCCTTCGAAGTGGTGTCCCTTGGATACGCTAAGAACCGTGAAGGGCCCAACGTCAATTCCAATCGTCCAGTAGCTGTAGGTACTCCTGCTGAGCACGAGAACCCAGTCGAAATTCATCTCTTCTGCGACTCTGTTCTCTATTTTTAGTCCCATCACTGAGACCCATTCGTTGAAGGTTTTTGATTTTGCCCTGCTTTCAAAGTACAGATCCCATTGGGGGTTAAGGCAGTATCTGCCTCCGAAGTCTATCCAGCCCCTTGGGCACGAGCCGGTGACTTCAACCTCTCCCTTCAGGTTTAATATTCCCTTCCCGTCGAGTTCAACCCTGCTGGATGTTAGGCTTTTGATCCCCAGGTTTCCGTCTCTGGTAACGTAGAGTATCAGAGGGGTTGGTGGGGCGTAGAGAGCCTCTTCACCCGTCGAGAGTTGTCTAATCCATTCCTGCCTTGGCACCTTCACAAAAGTTGGGAAGAGCCTTCCTGCTTCCCCTTTCTTGAGAACTTTAATGCTCCCATTGGGGAGGGGATGGTAGATGATGTAATCACCGGAGCCTTCTATTTTGTATACATCGTAACCAAGAATTCTGGTTACGGAGTCTTCGTTGCCTGCGGTGTAGCTTAAGGCCCCTGCCGCGGTTCCTCCGAGGAGTATCAACACTATTAGCAAAGGTTTCTTGCTCACCATAGTAAGTCACATACTAATTGCTTTACGTTAGCTTATAAAACTTACTATTAAGATTTGAAAAACTGACGGACCGCTTATAATGAAGAAGAAAAGAAGCCGGATTCACTTCAAGAATCCGGTTTTCTTTCCGAGGTCCTCGAAGGCATCGATGACGTACTGCAGGTCATCCTTACTGTGGGCCGCTGAAGGCTCGAGCCTTATCCTGGCGGTTCCCAACGGAACCGTCGGATAAACTATGGCCTGTGCAAAGATGTTGTACTCCTCGTAGAGCCTCTTTGAAAACTCCTGTGCCAGCTTCTCATCGTAGAGCATGACTGGAGTGATCGGGTGCTTGGTGTTTCCCAGATCATAGCCGAGATCTCTCAGGCCCTTCTGGAGGAAGTGGGTGTTATCCCAGAGCTTTCTCACGAGCTCATCACTTCTCTGGAGTATCTCAACGGCCGCTATTGCCGCGGCAACGTCAGGTGGGTTCGGGGCACTTGAGAAGAGGAACGGCCTCCCCCTCTGTTTTAAGTACTCTATGGCCTCCTCCGGACCGGCAACGTAACCGCCAATAACACCGAATGCCTTGCTCAGCGTGCCCATTTCGAAGTCAACCCTGTCATGAAGCTTGTAGTGATCAACTATTCCCCTTCCATGGTCCCCTAAAACACCTTCACCGTGAGCATCATCGACGTAAACCATCGCATCGTACTGCTCGGCCAGCTCAACGATCTCTGGCAATGGTGCGAGGTCACCGTCCATCGAGAAGACACCGTCTGTAACAATGAGCTTCTTTTCGTAGTTCTTTGTCTCCTCGAGTTTTTTCTTCAGGTCATCCATGTCAAGGTGCTTGTAGATAACCTTCGGTGCACCGCTTAGGCGCATGCCATCTATTATGCTCGCGTGGTTGAGTTCTTCGCTTATGAAAACACCGTTATCCTTCTTAGTTATTAAAGCACTTATTGCACCCAGGTTAGCATTGTAACCGCTCTGGAAGAGAATTGCCGCTTCCCTCTTCTTGAACTTGGCCAGCTTTTCCTCCAGCTCAACGTGGAGCTCCATTGTTCCAGCTATGGTTCTAACAGCCCCTGCACCAACGCCATAGTCAAGGATGGCCCTTATTGCGGCCTCCTTAATCTTCGGATGTGCGGCCAAGCCGAGATAGTTGTTTGAACACATGTTCAAAACTTTTTTCCCATCAACGACAACCCATGGACCCTGGGCGCTTTGAAGAACCCTAATTCTGACGTAGAGACCTTTTTCTTTAAGTTCGTTTAATTCCTCAGTAATCCAGTCAAGCTTCCCCATAGAAACCACCAGATGAAATTAAGTTTTATGGGTATAAAAGTTTTGCACCGTCATACTGACAAGTGAGCTAAGCTTCCCCAAATTTATCAGCAGCCAGAATCTTACCTTCTTAAATCCCGTGTCCATAAGTTTTTAATATTCCGGGCACAATAAACCTTTGGCTCACGATGATGGGTGATAGCTATGAGCGAAGAGGTTAAGGAAGTGAAAATTCTGGAAAAGCCATGGGTTGAAAAATACAGGCCCCGGATATTGGATGAGATTGTGGGACAAGACCATATAGTCAAGAGACTCAAACATTATGTTAGGACAGGCTCAATGCCCCATCTTTTATTTGCCGGTCCACCCGGTGTTGGAAAGACAACAGCAGCTTTGTGTTTAACACGGGAACTCTTTGGGGAGCACTGGAGGCACAACTTCCTTGAACTGAACGCCTCCGACGAGAGGGGGATCAACGTTATTAGAGAGAAAGTCAAGGAATTCGCAAGGACAAAACCAATCGGAGGAGCAAGCTTTAAGATAATCTTCCTCGATGAGGCAGATGCCCTAACTCAGGATGCCCAGCAGGCGCTGAGAAGAATGATGGAGATGTTCTCAAATAACGTTAGGTTCATCCTGAGCTGCAATTATTCGTCAAAGATTATCGAGCCCATCCAGTCAAGGTGTGCAATCTTCAGGTTCAGGCCCCTTAAAGATGAAGACATCGCAAAGAGGATCAAATTCATAGCGGAAAGTGAGGGGCTGGAGCTAACGGAGGACGGATTGCAGGCGATTCTCTACGTGGCTGAGGGAGATTTAAGAAGGGCAATTAACGTACTGCAGGCTGCCGCAGCACTTGACACAAAGGTTACCGATGAAAACGTCTTTATGGTTGCAAGCAGGGCGAGACCTGAGGACGTTAGGGAGATGATGCTCATGGCACTGGAAGGCAACTTCCTCAAGGCAAGGGAAAAGCTCAGGGAAATCCTCCTCAAGCAGGGTTTAAGTGGGGAGGACGTTCTAATTCAAATGCACAGGGAAGTGTTTAA
>DQUR01000251.1 GCA_015662175.1 Thermococcus paralvinellae
GGCCGAGCAGAGTTAAAATCTCACCCTCCCTCACCTCAAGACAGACATCATCAACGCTGAAATCACCGTAGCTAAATGATAATCCTTTAACCTCAAGCATTCCAACCACCGCCCGTCTTTCTCAGCAGGTAAGCGAAGAATGGAATCCCAAGGAGGGTTGTCAAAATACCAATCGGGATTTCATAGGTGGCTATTGACCTCGCCAGCGTATCGGCCAGAACCATGAATGAAGCCCCCACGGTTATCGTCAGGGGTATCAGGGTTTTATGATCAGGTCCAAACGCCATTCTAACGATGTGCGGAATCATCAGGCCAACCCACCCGATTATCCCACAGAAAGCGACTGAGGCGGCAGTTATAAGGGAGATTATCACAATAAAAGCAAGCTTCAGCTTTTCGGTTTCAACCCCAACGATTTTAGCCTCGTCCCCAAATGAGAGCACGTTTAACTGCCAGCGCATCAGGTAAACCAGCACACACCCAAGGAAGATCACGGGAAGGGTCACTTTAACCGAATACCAGTCGGCATCTGCAAAACTTCCCATGAGCCAGTAAACAACACTTGCCAGCTTTTCGTGCTCCATCAAAAACTTCAACAAGGAAGTTAGAGCCGAGAAGAATGCATTAACAATTACTCCCGCAAGAACAAGCGAAATGGGGGTTATTCTCCCACCAATTTTGGCCAGGGAGGTTGTCATGAACACAGCGAGTAGGGCAAAGGCAAACGCCAGAGGTGTAACGCCCAGGCTCAGAGAGAATCCTATGGCAAGTGCAGCTCCAAACGCCGCTCCGGAAGAGATGCCCAATATATAGCTATTCACGAGGGGGTTCCTGAATATGGCCTGCAAAACTGCTCCAGAGAGAGCCAGAGCGGATCCAACGATCATCGCCAGGATAACCCTTGGAAGCCTTATTTTAAAAAGAACAGTCTGATAGACGCTTGGATATGGGATTTGAACAATAAAGTCCACATTTCCAAAAGTCATTTTAGCCAAAATTCCAGAAATGAGCTGAAGGGTCTTTAGAATTACCATATCCACAACGGCAGGTAAGGGAATATGATACGATCCGATGCACAAGCTTATGAACAAAGCAAAAACAGGAGAAAGTAAAAGAAAAAGGGAAAGGAGCCCTCTCATACTCAGCCCTCCATGCCATAGAACCTCTTGAGAAGCTCCTCATATATCGGCTTCCAATCAGGATAGTATTCCGGATAAATAGCATGTCCGAAAGCATAGATACCGGTGATGAATCTCGGTCCATAGAGGGCGGTGGTATCCCTTCTCCATGAGCTCACCAGTATTCCAATGACATTTCCATCTTTAACCGCTTTGATTCCCTGCCACGCCGGATCGCTCTTTATCTTTTCCACGGCTTCATTGAGCCTGTTAGGATCCCAGTCAACCACTATTAAAACGTCTGTCTTATCTCCAAAGTATGCTATCAGCTTTTCCAAGTCAAGTTTTGGATACTGGGTTGAGAAGTTGTAGTCGAATGCAACGTTGTGTGCCCCCACAAGCTCGACGGTTTCGGCATAGGCTGAGCCCTTGTAGGATATGCTTATTGCACCAGTGCCATATCTGACTATTGACGAGCCATAGACTATCAGGACGTTTTTCTTCTTATCGGCCGGGATTTTACCTGCTATGTCCAGAGCCTCGTTGTAATACTTCTCCAAGAAGCTTGCAAGCTCTTCTGCCTTTCTTTCTCTGTCAAAGACCTTTCCAAGAACCCTGATTATCCTGATGTTTTCATAGGGCATTTTTGTCCCGGTTACGTTGGAGTCGGGAATTCCAAACGCCAGGACCTTAAAGCCAAGCTCTTTTGACCTCTCCAACACTTCCTTTTCCTTTGGTTCAAATGAGCCCCACCAAAGGCCCATGATTATCAGATCGGGATTGAGGCTTGCAACGGTTTCCCAGTTAATCCCCCTGTAGACGCTTCCAACCTGGGGCTTTTCTTTAACGCTTTCGGGCAGGAACTGATCCTTTGGCGTATACTTATCGATACCCACTATCCTGTCCGCAACTCCGAGAATACTTAGAATCTCAGCCCA
>DQUR01000246.1 GCA_015662175.1 Thermococcus paralvinellae
GAAATTTATAGAAAAGATTTCACAACCCTGAAGAATACAGAACCGCCATTCCCAAGGATAAGCTACGATGAGGCAATTGACATACTCCAGAACAAAGGCGTCAGCATAGAGTGGGGCGAAGATATGGGGGCAGATGAAGAGCGGGTTTTAACGGAGGAATTCAACAGGCCATTCTTCGTTTATGGGTATCCAAAGCACATCAAGGCGTTTTATATGAAAGAAGACCCAAGTGATCCGAGAAAGGTATTAGCGGCTGACATGCTTGCGCCGGAAGGATATGGTGAGATAATTGGTGGTTCAGAGAGAGAAGACGACTACAGGAAGCTTGTGCAGCGTATCTTGGATGAAGGCCTGAATCCGAAGGACTACGAGTGGTATCTTGACCTCAGGAAGTATGGAAGTGTTCCGCATAGTGGCTTTGGGCTCGGTGTTGAGAGGATGGTTGCATGGATTCTCAACCTCGATCACATCAGATGGGCAACCCTGTTCCCGAGAACTCCAGCGAGGCTGTATCCATGAGCTTTTTCTCTTTCTTTTAACCACCGCAACTTTTATAAACACCTATCCGGTGATTAGTTCCCGAGGGCCCGTAGCCTAGCAGGATAGGGCGCCGGCCTTCTAAGCCGGAGGTCGCGGGTTCGAATCCCGCCGGGCCCGCCATTTTCATAAGCCACATAAAACCGAAATCCTTAAGGCCACAAGCATCAACACTAGTACGGTGTATGCCATGATTTTCCCATTCCTTCTGGTATTCTCAAGGACGGATGTGGTAATTGACAGGGATGGCATTAGAAAGGATCTCAAAGGGTGGAACTTTCAAGATGTCATTAAAATTGCCTCCCAGTACGAGAAGGGATTCAGGGTTCTGGTGGAGCTTCTGGATGACTATGATTCAACCGTGAGAAAGAATGCCCTCTACGTTATTCAGGATCTCATAAAGGAAAACCTCATAGATGGTAAAAGGCTCAAACTGGCCCTTGAGAAGATAATAAAGCTTGCGGATGACCCCGATGAGAGTGTTTCACTGAGAGCAATAGAGACACTAAACCTCATATTAGAGAAGGTCGAACTCGATCCCGAGAGCTACGAGATGGTTACCAACGCGCTGATGAAGATAGTCAAATCAGGAAAAGCCCGTTTTGAGCGAATACGCAGCTGAAGGTCTGGGAAGTATAGGGGCGAGAATAGCAGTCATAGCGTCAAGAATCATAAGCTGGCTGTTCTCCCTGATAAAGCCGGGGCATAAAAGGGAGGTCCAGAGCGCGGCCATAACGGCACTGACGGAGATGGCCTACAAAACCAGCAACAGAAAAATCGTTGATAAGATCGTCAAAGGGCTTGCTGAGGCTCTCGATGAGCCCGACGATTACATAAGGGAGAGGGCTCTCAGATCCCTTGAGCGACTCATAACGAAAAGGGATATGATATCAAGGCAGACTCTAAGCCTGACCCTCAAAAAACTCCAGCCCCTCCTCAGGGATGAGAAACTGAAAGACACCGCAAATCTTGTGATGGAAAGGATTCTAAAGATTGCGCAGGTAGATGAAGGGATGGAAGAAGTTCTGTCCTACAGGGAAAAGCTTGAGGTTAACCAGTATGACATCGATGATATTGAGACCCTCATCGACAGCGGAAAACAGGAGGTGGTGGTCGAGATGGCAAACATAACCCGGAGGTTCTCGAGAAGGTTATCGAGATGCTCACCTCCGATAACTACACAAGAAGGATGGATGCGTTCTGGATAATCTCAAGAGTGGTGCCCTACCTCGGACCTACGAGGGCATATTCAATTCTACCGTCCCTTGGTGAGTTCCTGAAGAGCAAAAACCGGTGGGTCAAGAACACCTCGGCCAAAACACTCGCCGAGATATACACCCAGTATCCCGGTACATCGCTTTCCCTAGATGTTAAAGTCCACGGATTCCAGCGACATTGAAGGGGCCCTCACGTTGCTCTGGGAACTCAACAACAGAACGCTTGACGAGAGAATTCTCAACGGCAGTTTGGCGCTCATGGCCGAGCTCCTTGATAGAGAGGACATAAGGGAAAGAATATTGGAATTCCTTGCCCGGGGAGCGGATCACCTACCAAGGGCCAATACAGAAGTCCTCAAACAGCTGAGGGAAAAGCTGAAATCAATTTCAAACACCCAGAAAGGAAAGTATAAGGAGATGGTTCAGCTACTCCTGGATGTCATAGATGACGTGCTCAGTTCGAGGAAGTCCGGCCAATAGGCTAAAATTTTATTTCTACACCCTCCTGAAGGACGCATAACCGGGAAGATTTTTTGCTTTCAACATCAACCTTTGGGCCGCTAAACCGTTGTGTGACAGGCCGAGGATTCGGTGAGTTAGGTGTGGTTCCAACTCAGCCTAGATTCTGCAAAAAGATTTTAAGACCAAACGGCTTCAGTTTTAGCCCCCTTTTTTGAAATTGGGATTAATGAATCCTTCTAATCGTTTTCCTGCGGAATCACAGCCAAAAGAATACTTGAAGGAGGGGACATTCATATTTAAGGAGTTTGCTATTATCCGGTAATCTGTTTCATGAACTGCTGGTTAATTACCTTTACAGTGGCATGTCCTAGCCGGAAGTCAGAGCTGATTTGGAGCACTATTCGGTATTTAGAATTGAGATGAAAAAGGATGTCAAGAGACATGTTGTGTGGAGCCCCAAATTTTTCTAATCATGTACACTATCAGTATAATTGCTAGGTTTACAATTAAGCCATAGAAACCTTCAAAGAGTCCATAGCTCTTCAGACCGTACAGAATTTCTCCAATTGGACTTAACGCTGTCGCCGATAGAGCGTCCTTTATGGTGCCTGCTGATTTAATTAATGCTACAGTAGCCATGCCCAGTGACATGGATATTATTGCAGTTTTTCCACCGATCACATCTGGCTTAA
>DQUR01000011.1 GCA_015662175.1 Thermococcus paralvinellae
CTAGGATTATGTAGTCATCACCGTAATCCGCTATGTTGCCCATAAAAGCTGGTTTGTTGAAGAACTTTCTAATCAATGCCATTCCAAGCAGGGCGTTCAGCTCTCCTTCGCAAGCCGCTGGAATCCCCTCTGCATTAAATAACGCTAATGCCAAGCATGGTGTTGCCCTGATTTTCCCGATTAAATCGAAACAACCCATGGTAAAACAATCGAGCCTGTAATCCTCAACGATCCTTTTCAGTGCAACATAAATCCTACCAGCCTTCACAAGGTCTTCCCTGTTGGGTTCTTTAATTTCTCTCGCTTTTGCTATTACATCCTCAACAGCCTTCCATCCCTCTGCCTCAGTTACAGATTCGTAATACTCATAAAACTTCTTCAAGCTTATGTGAACATAGGGCAGCTCAAACTTTTCGTTAATGAGCCATGGGGAGATTCTACCGATTAAACCGAGCCTCAAGCTTAAGAACTTGTCGAGCATCTCTTTCATGTCCTCATAGCCGAGGAGAGCCGCTTTAAGCTCCTCATAACCTGTAACTAATGTTGATGGTATAAGCCTGTCTCTAAAATACTCTCTAATCTCTATGGCAGCTGCCATTGAGTTGTTGAAGGAATCCCCAAAGAGGATTACCGGTTTTCTGTAAATTGCAAACTCCTTCAGTGAATTTTCGGTCCCACCAGTTAGGGGATACAACACAATTGCATCAACCCTGTTAAAGTCTACCTCCTCCTTGAGCTCTTTGAACTCTTTTTTCGTTGAGATAAACGCCCCTCCAACAACCTCAAACTCTTCGGAAAGCTTTGTTAAAAACTGCGAAGCTTTTTTCTCGAACCTTTTTGGATCTGCAATTTCACTAACCCCAAAGATAATCCCAACCTTCATTTTATCACCTAAGGATTTTAAACCAAAAATGCCTAAATAAGCTTGTGGTCACGATGATTCGGTTTGTCCTTGATACGAGCATCTTCGTCAATCCGGATGTGAGGGCAAAATTTGGCATGACATCAACCGAGGCTATGAAGAGGTTTTTAGAATATGCCGAAGAACTGTTTGGTAAGGTGGAATTTTATATGTCCCCCGGTATTTATAAAGAGATTATGCACTTTGTTGATGAGACAGAGGTTTCTCCTGATGTTGAGCTTTACATAATAAAAAAGCCGCCAAACGTTCACGATATTAGAATCCCGGCTTTTGTGGTCTATGAGCTGATCGAAGACATACGGAGAAGGATCGACAGGGGGTTGAGGGTTGCGGAGAAAGCGGTAAGGGAGAGTGTCCTCGATACAGATAACGTTGATAAGATAATCCAAAAGCTTCGCAGAAATTACCGAAAGGCCTTAAGAGAGGGGATAGTTGATAGCAAGGAGGATTTTGAGTTAATTTTGTTGGCCAAAGAGCTTGATGCCATAATTGTTTCAGCTGACATTGGCATTTTAACATGGGCCGAAAAGATGGGGATTAAGTGGATCGATGCCGCCAAGTTTAAAGAGGTGTTGGAGGAACTTGTGGAAAAGGTCAGGAAAAGTTAAAAAGAATGGAAATTTACCTCATGAAAGCTTCGTCCTTTGGGGTGGGGACGTAGTAATTCTAAATTAGTCCTTCTAAATTAGTCCTTAAGCAGAAACTCTTTTAGACTCTTGCAACGTAATAGGGCCTCGAAGAGGCCACTCCGAGGGCAACCTTTGGTGAGGGTTTCACTCGTATCCCCTGCATAACCCAAGCCAACTCCGGGCTGAACCGAAACCGGCAACGCGAGTAAGTGATAAGCCCACAACCTCCCCCACTGGCGAGGGGTAGGCTAAAACTCTTGCCCTTCAGGGCGGGGAAAGATCAGCTTTTTTCCTCAGCATTAGTCCACGAAAGCATGTCCCTCCCAGAGCTCCCTAATGTCTTTTGTCGCATCGTCATAAACCCTTTTGAATGTGATTCTCCAGTAGCCGTTGCCGAGCTCTTCAATGTCATCAATGTGAATGTTGAGTCCCATCCGCTCGAAGTGTGATACCATCTTATAAGCGGTTTCAATTCTCTTCACCCTGACCTTAAAGACCTCGGCAATCATCTCTCCAGCTGCAACGTCCCATATTGACTCCACAAACGGCTGGAGCAAAGCTTTTCCAAGAGCCTTTGCATACTCGTCGAAGTCCTCTCCCCTTATGCGCTTCTCCGCAATATAAAATGCCAGTCGCTTTATTCGCTGCATGAAGTAACCATGGGGCAGATCAAAGAAAATTTTCGAGCCAATCTTTATGTCATTAACGTTTGCATAAGGTGTCACATACTTCACGACTTTTTTCATATCCGGACTTTTCATGACTATGCCTTCTCGTCTTTCTCTGCTAAGTCTTTCAATCAATTCGTAAAGTTCATCAAGCTTCTCATAGCTGTAAATTCCAAAGACTTCAACGCTCTTAATTCCATACTCCTCGGCAAGCTTTATTCTTTCCTCAATAGATAGGCTTCTCCCAGTTCCCTTTTCCTGAATATCAAAGAGGAAAAACTGGATATCCTCCTTAACATAGGGCGGACCTTCAACTAAATACGGATTTTCCGGACCCGCCATCTCTCCACATAGAACCAGATCAGGAAAATCCCTAAAGAACTGCTCGTTTATGAAGTCCTCAATTCTTTCGGTGGTGAAGGGACAGACAAAGCCACCCCTTGTTAATGCCAAAATCCTATCCCCAACCTTGGCCACTCTGACATTGTATCCATCAACCTTCTCCTCCACATAGAACGGTTTGCTCTTGAAAACCCTCCTCACACCATTTTTCAGATGAACCACCCTCTTTATATGGGGGAATCCAAGAACAATATCGGATTCGTTAAAGACAACCGTCCCTCTTCTCAAACCTCTGGCTGAGTCCTTAAACCGGAGGTAGCGTAAGCCAT
Source organism: Thermococcus paralvinellae (assembly GCA_015662175.1). Lineage (GTDB taxonomy): Archaea > Methanobacteriota_B > Thermococci > Thermococcales > Thermococcaceae > Thermococcus_B > Thermococcus_B paralvinellae_A. The sequence continues at coordinate 2,891 of DQUR01000011.1, forward strand.
CAAATTCCTCCTCAACTATGCCGCCCTTCATCTCAAGTATCTCTATCCTTTCCTCCTCAAGTCCAAGCTTGAGGATTATGTTTTTGAAGTACGAGCTCACCATTTTATATCCCACAATAAAGTTAAGGACGAAGGGATATATAGATTTTTGGAATATCAGCATTGGGGGAAATTTCATCACAGCTCAGATGGCCCCGTATTCATCATCCGATATACCCTCCACCACTGCATTAATAAAGGATTCCTTTCAGTGATTTAAATGGAAGATGACAAAGTTACGGCAATAGGAATGGGAACTTTGGGGTATAGGCGGGAAGGAAAAGGCTGATTACTCAAGGGACAAAGAAAGTGTTGAAGCTTTACGCTACGGTTTGTATTTGGGCATTAACCTAATTGACACTGCCGAATTCTATGGTGCTGGACACAGCGAAGAAATAGTTGGAGAGGTCATTGGGGGATATGAGAGGGAGGTATTTTCATAATTAGCAAAGTATGGCCTACCAATTTTGGTTATGAAAAAGCAAAGAAAGCTGCTCGGAACAGCGTAAAAAGACTTGAAACCTATGAGACACTAATGGGCATTAGAAGAATTGGTTGATGAGGGATTAATCCGCTACATAGGGGTGAGCAACTTCGACCTTGAACTTCTCAAGCACTCCCAGGAAGTCATGAGGAAGTACGAGATAGCCGCCAACGAGGTGAAGTACTCCCTCAGAGACCGCTGGCCAGAGACAAGCGGTCTGCTCGACTACATGAGGCATGAGAAGATTGCCCTCATAGCCTACACGCCACTCGAGAAGGGATCCCTCGCGAGGAACGAGTGCCTAGCAAAAATCGGTGGGAGATACGGCAAAACCGCCGCTCAGATCGCTCTGAACTACCTCATCTGGGAGGATAGCGTCATAGCCATCCCGAAGGCCGGGAGTAAAGCCCACCTTGAAGAGAACTTTGGAGCCATGGGATGGAGGCTCTCGAAGGAAGACCGTGAAAAGGCCCGGAGGTGTGTCTAATGTACGATTACCACAGCAAGATAGCACGGGTGAACCTGAGCAAAGGTAAGGTAACCTGTGAGGAGCTACCTGACGGGATGACAAAGGCCTGGGGACAGGGAAACCTACGAAGTCGCTGGGGAAATCTGGAAGGAGCATCCCAAGACAACCTCGGCCTGCACAGCATCGCCGCTGGAGTACAATCCCTGCCGGTGCAAGTTTACAATCCACGTCAAAGGTATGGAGTTGCTGGCCTGAGACTCGCGCAGAAGGAGAATCTACGCGCTTAGCTATGCCACAGCCGACTTCGGAGCGAGCCACCTGAGGAGTTGGCCAAGACTGCATCAGCTGCCCAACCAGGGGCCAGCTAAAAGAACTTGTGCCGTCCCTTATCGGGGACAGGGACGAGAGCTACACCATCGACATGCCCGGCATCTGTAGGTTCGTGTCCTACAGGAGGGAAGACCCAGCGAGACTCTACAGCATCGTCACTGGCAAGAGTTGCCCAAGCGGTGGAGAGCATCGCCTGAATCCATGACGCCCTCGACTGGATCACGCCGCCGTACGACGATACCATACCGCCGCGCTGGTGGGAGCCCGAGCCTGAGGGGCCAGCGGAAGGCAACGCGGCGTTTATAGACTACAGCGACTTCCTTGAGGCGAGGAGAGAGTTCTATAGGCTCAGAGGCTGGCATGAAGAGCTTGGGGTTCCACTGCCGGAGACCATGGGGGAACTAGGCTATCCTGAGTTCAATGACGATGCTGGGAGGACTTTGGAGGTTGTAAAGAAGAGAATGGGGCTTTGACGCCTCTCACTTTTCCGTTGTATTCCACACCCTCCCGCATTCCGATATTACCCTCTGGACGATGCCCTCTTCTGCCGGCTCAAACTTAATGACGCTCCAGTCGGTCGTGTTTATGACGACGCGGTAGTAGGTTCCATTGACGGAGTAACACGTTGAGCCGATGCATTTAATCGTGTAATTGGCGTAGACTATGGCCGTTGCCGTTCCGTTGGGCCAGGCGCAAAGAGTGATCCCTCTACACCGCCAATCTGGGTTCTGCTGGTAGCAGTGATCAAGGGCCGTGGAGGCTATCTTATTCTGGAAAATCACGTAAGCGGGAAGGGAGGTGTCTTGATTATTATCTGTGGTTGGGTGTCTCCAGAACAACCCTAGGACTGTTACTAGTAGCATCAAGAAAAAAATGAAGAGAGCAAATGCATAATGTCGTTTTGAGTGTCTCATCCAACCTTCACCTGGACATTATTTGGATTTTTAATCAGGTATAACGGCTTATCCATCTTTGTGAAATGCTCTATCAGGTCATTCGGGATCCCAAGCAATTTTCCGTATTTTGCTAGTCCTTCCGGGGTAATTACATACAATTCAACGGATTGGCCTTTATATGACATTTTCTCTATGATTACCTTTCCGTGATACTTTGTGGGCACTTGCACCTTTACCCAATCTATCCCCTCTGGAAGCATGCCCTTTTGGGACAATCTGCTGGTTGTCAGGCTCACCGGGTACTTAGGGATTGATGCTATGCCAATTGGCCTGGGATAGTCTGGATAGTCACCCATTATGTCCCACATTACAGTACTGTCTGGATTGTCATTTACTTTGCTTATCAGCTTTATCTCAAAGAGCGGATCACTTTTCGGTACTTCAACTTCAAATTTGAAATAGGTATGGGTCTCAGTTGGACCGCCACCAAAAAATGAACAAAAATCCCATCTAACATCCCAATAAGTAGTGTCGGAATGGCTCGTCGAACTTACTCCTCTAGCAAGATCATACATTAGTTGACCAATGTCTTTTGCAGTTGCCACATATGAATTAAGGAGGTCTAATGCTACACTTAGTGAATCATATGCAACCTGTTTAACCAAAGTGTGGTCATGGTCTCCATTCCAAGGATCTGCACCAGCATAGCTTAGACTCTTGGGGTCAGAAAGAATGGCCATATACTTACTGCCACCAATTTTTTGGATTATATACTCCATACCGGTATTGGTTCTCCATAAGTGGCAGTGGATTTGGCTGAAGTTGATGCAACAAAGATATATCTGGGATTTATACCCTCCTGTGGGGGTATATACCACTGAAGTTGAGGATTTCCGGAGTTATATATTTTGTACGTGATGGTATGTTAGTTGCGGTGGCACACTTTATATATCTTCAATTTTCATTGACATATACCGCTGCATTTACATTTTTCGATATTGTTCCAATCATTAGCAGTCCTAAAAGGACTGCCAACATATGCTTCCATCTCAAGCAGTTCACCTCTAGGGGTTTTCATGACACCTAATGCATGTTTTGATATATAAGCTTTTTCTTTTACCATTAGTAAAGCTTCTTCCCTTTTTTAGAGTATAAATTTATTCAGAGTTGGGTTTTGCGATGGAGATGGGTCAAAAAAGAAGAGTAATCGAGTAAGCTAGTGAATACATCGGAACAAAAATCGAAAGGTCATCCCTTCAAAAACGCCTCGACCAGATTCCTTGTTTCCTTCAAGGCATCGAGCGGGATTCCCTTTGGCAGGCCGCCAATTTCTCCCTTTACATTCTTAAGGACACCTTCTCCAGCGCCGAGAAACATTCCCTCACTGACTATTCCGCGGAAGTTTGCCGGTGGCAACAAAGCAACAGCCACCCTGTTTCCTTCTTTAACCGTTAAATCATTCGTTACAACAGTCACAGCCCTCTCGCCGATGTTTACGTTACAAACCAAAAGCCTGTCCGCGTTGGGGTGCTTTCCAACGCTCATGACCTCGCCGACCTTTATATCCACAGCTATGACCGGGTCGTTGATTTTCCCCAAGGCCAATCTCCTGTCCAGGTTGAGTATTGTGTTAAGGAAAAACCTAACTTTGGCAACTGCTTCCTCCACCTTCTCGCGCTCGCTCTTGTCGGCCAAGCTTAAGAACCTATGGTGCCAGTCTTCTCCACCCAGTGCCTCAATTATTCCCCGGGCCATCTCCTTGAGAGCCTTCATCTGCGGGGTATCAACCAGCTCCCCGGGATCGAGGTACGAGTAGCGCATTGCCTGCAACTCTGGAAGCATTTCTTTGGCCAGCTTTATGGCTTTCTTCTTGTCCCATTTGCCTTTAAATTTAGCATGCTCAATTGTCTTTAAGAATAGTTCAACAGCTTTTTCTGCAACAAGCAAACGATAATCCTTACTTGTGTCCCACATTTTCCTCACCTTTCAGAGCTTTTAGGACCCTGTTCTTAACGATTTCGTTTTTAATGCCCTCAGCTATTGAAAGGGCTTTCTCCATCTTTCCAAAGCGAGCATACGTCAAGGCAACATTGCCCAAAACCTCTGAAGCTCTCTCCTCATCCTCAATAATACCCGCTATGACAAGTGCCTCATCCAAACGACCGAGTCTCATGAACTTGTGAGCTATTCCCATGAGTTCCAAATCACTTGGCTTAATTTTTCCCACGAGCATCATATCAAAGACATCCGCTAAAAGAACCCTAGCCAGATCCTCTCGTTCATGGAGAAAAAGCCAGTAAGCGACTTCAAGCATTGCAGCCACTCTTTCTTTTGGGGAAAGGTACCTTATGCCGATTATTGCTTTATCAATATCCCCAGTGTCCAAAAGGCCCATTATAGCAACACTACCTCCTTTCAAAATATTCTTAACAAATTCTCTTTTGCTTTTCACGGCATTGGCCTGAATTTTTAGCCTTATTGAGCGGTATATATCCTCTGCTAGGCCGTAAAAGTCCAATGCTTTTTCATTTGTGATCTCATCTGCGGCCTGTACAATGAGCTTGGCTAAATTAGAGAGAAAGTGAACAATGCGGGAATAGGACTCTCTTGATGATTGAATGACTCTAACTGCTTGATTAAAGTAATAGAGGCTGTCCTCAAGCAAATCGGAGAGGGCAAGATAATAAGCCAAATATCCATATGCCTCCGCCTGCCATGATGGGTATCCAATGCTATCAGCCAAGGAAATTGCCTTCCTAAACATGTGGTCTCCCATTCTCTCTTTTCCTATAGCATAGAGGGCGGAACCCACTAGTGCTAGGGCCTTTACTTTTGTCACTTTATTCACTATTGAATCCGTTGTCTCAAACATTTTTGAAAGTATCAAATCGTGATAAGTCTCGTTAACGGAACGAAGTATGTACGCGAGTGCCTCAAGCCTAAAAAAACTATCGTCGATATTTAGTGCTGCCTCAATTGCTCCCTCAATGTCGCCCTTTTTCAAACGTTCTTTAAAGTCACTGACCATCATAACTTCCCACCAAATCATTCAGCGATGTTTAACCTTTCTGTCCCACTCCTCAAGCATCATATTAAGAGCGAGCAAATTGGTGAGTTTCAGCCTAACTTTTTTGTTCTCGTAATCTATCCCGCCTTTAAAATCATTCAACAGCTCAAAGACCTTTTCCAACTCCTTTAGCTCAAGATATCTGCCATAGAATTTCTGTCCACAGTGTGGGCATGTAAAAACAAATCCTTCAAATGCAGAAATAAATGCCTGTTTATCAGTCAGCAGCCTACCAAAGTTCTCAAGTTCCAGCATCTGCTCAATCAGTTCCTCCCATCTCAATGCTTCTCCACAAACCGGACACCTAGCCATCTAAACATCCCTCAAGAATCTCTCAATTTCTTTCACTAAAAACTTAATGGCCTTATCAAGGTTCCTCCTTCCATTTGCCCCAGCAGCCCCGGCATGTCCTCCGCCTGAGCCTTCAATTATTGGACCTACCTTTTCCATTATTTTGCCTAAGTGGAGTCCTTTCTTCACCAGATACTCTTTTGCCCTTGCAGAGATTCTAACACCCTTTTTCTCACTTCCTACTATTGCAACATCCGCACCAAGCTGGAGGAAGACCTTACATGCTAAGGACTCATATGCGGAAACCGTGGATGTCACTATTACGTATTTCCTGAATTTTTTAATTTCCATCCTCTGGCATGCTTTTAAGATGGCCATCCTCTTTGCCTGGTCAATGTTCTCATCGCTTACCGGGATAGTTAGGTTGTAGATTTCTCCCATCTGGATTGGAAATCTCTCAAGAATCTCGCCTACAGTTTTGAATGTCTTTGCATTTGCGTACCTAAAATTGGCCGTATCCGTTACTATTCCTGCAAGTATTGCCTTAGCTGCAATTTCATCATAAAAGCCGAAATATTTTAAGAGCTCCCACACTATTTCAGCTGTTGATGTTCTTGAAGAATCAACAATTCTTATGTGAGCTTTTATTGGGACCTCTTTTTTGGTGTGATGGTCAATGACGATAACAAACCTGTCCTCTGGAATCTCAACCGGTTCAAGCTGTTCAAGTGATGAGGTGTCAAATATAACGACAACATCCTCTTTAACTTCGGGATCTTTTTCAACTTTTGCTAAAGACAGCAAACGCTTGGCATAGGAGGAAACACCCTGGGCAACGCCAATTCGGTTATCCAAACCTATAGCGGTAAGATATCTCGAAAAGGCTATTGCACTACCCAGTGAATCCGGATCAGCATTATGATGACAGAGAAGTAGAAAGGAGTAGTTCTTTTCCTTCGCCTCCTCCAAAAATCGCTTAAGTTTTATTTTGCCCCGCAATTTCCCTCAACCTTTCCTCGACTTTTTCGTAGGCCAGCTTTAGGGCATCTTCAACAAGTTTATCAACATCAACCCTCACAAATATTGGCACCTCAAGATACATCTCAAGCTCTAAGTTAAGGGTTTCTTCCTTATTTATCCTCGTTGTAACCTCTATATCCTTCACTTCACTCCTTGTCAGGTGCTCAAATATGTATCCAATTGCAGTTTCTTGGGCTAATTCTCCTAAAGCGATGAGCTCATCTTCACTGAGCTCCGGTAGTCCAATGTGAATGACTCTCTTTGCCATTTAATCCACCAAATAAAAATTAATAGAAAAATCAGCCGGCTGTTGGTCTGAGCATTGACTGTATTTTCTGAGTTAGCTCTTTGATATTCTCATTGAGCTTCTGCTCCTGTCTATTAAGGGCGTTTAGTCTAACTTCAAGGGTCTCAATCTTCTCCTTGAGTTCCTTAACAGCTTTAGCCTTACTGATTTTCACCATTAGAGTTCCTACAGTCTTATAGATTGGAGTGTTCTCCTCAACCCTTTCAATCTCCTCGAGGGCCCTTTTAGCATCGTTTAACTCAACCTGAACCTTTTGTTTTTGCTGAATAACAAGTTGCAATTGCTGTTGATAGCTCTCAAGCTGGCCCAATAAAGCCTGAACCTGTGGTGGAACGTTTTGCATTTCAACACCTCCATAATAGTTAATCCAAACCAAAATCGACTGGGACATTTAATAATGTTTTGCCGAGAGGAGAATTAAAGCTCAGCAACATCTAGGGCTACCTTAATCCACCTTAAGTACGAATTGAGTGTCCCCCTTAGAGCTGAGTTATCCCGGGCTGTAAATTGCAGAACGATTTTATTTCCTTCCCTTTTAAGTTTGACTTCGCTTCTTCGATAGGGAATGCTCAAATGCTCAAAGAGAACACTCTCATAAACAATTTTTGCCATTCTCTCACTTGGAAATTCAATTTCTATGAACCCTGCTATTCTGTTCATTCACGATCTCTCCCTTTGACTTTAATGCCCAATGCCTCCTTATAATCCCATCTCCTCCCATCTTCCATAACCCAGATTTTCACGCTGATCAGCGGACCAACTGGCCTTTCTTTTGTTACATCCAAGCGATAGAAGTTGATTGCCATCCCTCTTGGATGTCTCTCAATCACACCAAGGACATCGGTGTTGTGCCTGTCCGCTATATAGGTCAGATTTTTGTCTCCCCTTGGAATGAATTTCCCATTTGTGAGCTCAGCAAAAGCTTGGGCAAAGGCCACATGATCAAGGCCAACCCTTTTAGCAGTTGTGACAATAAACGGCATTTCCTCACGGATTGGTCTTATGTTTCTAAAACCCATCTCTCTCTGTAATTTAATTCCACGGAGGTAAAGGTAACCGAGATATCCCCAATCATCAGGAGAAACCTTGATGAACGTCATTTTGAGTGGATTTCCCTTCCAAACGTTTATTATCAAAAGCCTCTCATAACCTCTATCGTAAGCTTCCATGAGCAGGTTTTGGATGGTCTTTTTTCCCCGGGTTACATAAGTAGAATTGGGGAATACCCTCTCCAAATCATGTCCAAAACTCCTCGTTCTTCTTGTTGGTCTATGTGAGGTTGTTATCAGCATCATCGCTATTCACTCATTGAAAATGAAACCTTTAAAGGCTTAGATCGCTTTTACTCTTCTTGCAACCTTGGGTCTTGGCTTATAAAGTATCTTGCTTCCGCAGTATGTACAGCGAACCTCCCTTGTGATGGATAGATCAAGCCTGATCTCCCTACCACAGTTTGCACACCTATAAGCAACCTCAACCATCTTTCCCACCAAAAAAATTATCAAAGATCAGGTCCTTGAAACTACCCTCTTGGCGACTTTTCCAGCTGGTGTTACCGGCAAATAAGCACCACCGGCAAATGTTGCACCACACTTCTGACACTGCCAGATCCCGGTACTTATTCTCCGCACGGCTTTTCTTTCGCAAACCGGACAGGTGTGCTTCTGCTTCATCTTTGCTTCCACAGCGGCTACCCTTCTTCTAATCTTAAGACCGTATCTCGGACCAAATCTTCCAGCTGAGCCAACTTTTTTAGTTGCCATGAGCATCACCTCTAATGATCTTTTAAGCTGAAGGGTGTAGCAGGGTTTTATTTAAAAGATTTTTCTTAAAAACCTAACTAACGTTATTTATAAATCTTTCTTGCTAAATGTTCTTAATTTCTCTGTGGGCATGTTAAGATTACAAAAGCTTCTACAACTAAGAAACATAACTACTCCAAACGTACAACCGATTATAAATTGCACACTCTCAGCCAGCAATCCAAAGGGCTGAAAAAAGAAAACCCTTGGACGGATTGTCCATCTTCCCAACTTTGTGGCTTTAGAAAGTGCTTTCTTCTCATGCAGAAACACCAGAAATCCAACGGCTACAACACCAAGAATTGTCTTCTTGCAATTTCGGCTAATCCAAGAACGATATGGATAACAGCAATGCAGGCACAAAAGTTCCCAGATATTCAGAAAACGATATGCAGGTTTCAAGGGCAAAAAAAGGTTAGTCTAAGCAGCCAAAAAAGGAAGATAATGAGGGAACTGAAGAACAACTTCTATCTCTCTGGAGATATGTGGGTCATGTGGTGTTCCTCCCATGTCCTAAACCAGATACACCCTCCTAAGCCGCATTTTTACTGTGTAATATGTTGAGACAACACCACTAAACCATGAGATTAAAATAAGCCATCTATCATTCCTAGGGAGAGCAAGCCAGAGGTCAAGAAAAAGGATCGCAGATATCCTAATTAGCCATTTTTCGTGAGGTAAGGCTTTATCCAGTTCATTAGTTTTAGAAAAAGCGTTAGATAATAACTCATGGAAAAAATCAAGAAAATATTAAATAGGGGGTAGACGATTAATGCTTCATAGAAGGCTGGTGATGAGGCATCCTTTATATGTGGATGGGGAGAAAGGGCTCTAAGAATGCATAGCACAGTATAGCCAAGTACAATCAATAGAAAGTCCTTGCTTTTAATTATTTTACTAGGATTTGCGTCATGATATGGCATTATTATCTCCCCCCATAAGCCATAAAATAAACACAATTCCAGCTGTTGCCCCA
>DQUR01000209.1 GCA_015662175.1 Thermococcus paralvinellae
CATCGGTTGGATACGGATGACTATACTCCCTGGTGCCCCCAATCAAGTCTAAAGCTGCCACGCTTGGCAAGCCCATCCCTAAAATTAAACCGACCAGAAGCATAGATGTAATTGATCTGCCCACCATTTTAGCCATCACCAAAGGGTATCATCACCTTAAAATAAAACTTTTTTGATGGCATAAAATTACTGCAACTGATTCAACAAAGGAAACTTTTTTAAATGCACCAACTCATTGGCATCTGGATAAGGGTTTGACCCAATGAATCCCGCTAATGAAGAATTGAGAGGTGGGAGGAAATGGTTGCGTTTAAGCTTGTAATCTCAGACCCAGAGAGTGGAATTGCAAAGCAGGTTGAGATCAGCGGTCCAGAGGCGGAGAAGCTAATCGGTAAAAGGATAGGCGATCAGATTCCAGCGAAAGAGCTGGGACTTGATTTAAGCGCAATCTTTGGAAGGGAAATCCCAGCAGATGCAAAGCTTCTCATCAGGGGTGGAACTGATAAGGATGGCTTCCCAATGAGACCGGATGTTCATGGACCAAGGAGAGTTAAGATTTTGCTATCAAAGGGTCCGGGCTTCAGGCCAAGGGAGAAGGGTGAAAGAAGAAAGAAAACGGTTAGGGGCAACACCATCAGTCCCGAGATCGTTCAGATCAACGTGAAGCTCGTCTTTTGAGAGCCCCTTTTCTCTTTCTGTTCTTCCAGTTGCATCACCATGCGACTCTTTTACCTATTCCTAGTGGGAAAAGCCTATAAATAAAGTTGTTCATGTAATAATGCAAATGGGTAGTATAATTGGTGGGGTGTAGAACATGAAAGCATCGAAGTTTATCCTTTCAATTTTTGGCTCCATTCTGTTTTATTTCTTCGCTAAGTATCTCGTATCCAGAGGACCAACGCTCATGCAGGCAGTTTTCCTGGCGAGTGTCATGATGATTGGTTTGCTCATAGTTGACCTTGAGGAATTCATTGAAAGAGTGAAGAAGGGAGATTTCAAACATATATTTGTCAAATTATTCATGATGTGGATCTTTGGTTTTGTAGGGGCAGTGCTGTTGATATATTGCACACCATCTCTGGCTTTAATTGGGATTGTCCTCATGTCCCTCCTGGTTACCTGGGTAAATCATCTTGTCACAGGGAGTTAGGGGCTCAACATTGAGCATAGCTGTCCTCAAAATTTTCGGTCTATGGTTAGGTGATTCCCTATGTATTTAGTAGTCTATGTATCTGGCAAGCCTTGGCAAGATAACTTTGCCATGACCCTATAACCCGAAGACGCAATAATCCTCAAAGGCAAAGAAACCTTAATAAGCGCCCACCATTTCTACTTCTTAGGGGTGAGAGAAAATGGCGAAGAGGAAGAAGTTTAGGCAATCTGAGGTCAATATAGGAATGGTTGGTCACGTTGATCACGGTAAAACAACACTAACAAAGGCCTTAACCGGAATCTGGACGGATACACACAGTGAGGAGTTAAGGAGAGGAATTACAATCAAGATAGGCTTTGCCGATGCGGAGATCAGGAAATGTCCGGACTGTGGAAGATACTCAACATCCCCTCTCTGCCCTTACTGTGGTTCAGAGACAGAATTTGAGAGGAGGGTCTCGTTCATTGACTCCCCAGGCCACGAGGCATTGATGACAACGATGCTTGCCGGAGCTTCATTAATGGATGGGGCAGTCCTTGTAATAGCGGCAAATGAACCCTGCCCAAGACCGCAGACAAGGGAGCATTTAATGGCCCTTCAAATCATTGGCAACAAAAACATAATAATTGCCCAGAATAAGATTGAGCTCGTAACAAAGGAGCAAGCTCTAGAAAACTACAGGCAAATTAAGGAGTTTATCAAAGGAACAGTCGCCGAAAACGCCCCAATAATTCCAATCTCAGCTCTGCATGGAGCCAATGTTGATGTTCTCATAAAGGCAATTGAGGACTTCATA
>DQUR01000048.1 GCA_015662175.1 Thermococcus paralvinellae
CTTACCCGGCATAGGCGCACAAACAACACCCTCACCCACCGAAGCCGACGCTGATGAAGGAACAGACGAAACCTGAGAAACCAAAGAAACAGAAGATGGTCTCGTCATTGGTTGCATAACTTTTTCTTGCGCTGTTTTGGAAATATATGTTGGCATTATAAGATTTTTAAACTCTACCCCCTCAATTCCAACTTCATATTCCCTCCCACCAATGTAAATCTTGATAATCCTGCCTCTTGGCTTTTCTTCGACAGGTTTAAGCTCTCCTTTCTTTCTCAGCTCGAAGAACTCAAGGGCCACCTGTGGAAAGAGAGCGTAAGTTAATATGTCCTCCTCTTTCTCTAAGTATCCCTTCTTTTCGAGTTCTTTTTTGCACTTTTCAAGTACGGGCTCAAGTAGATCAGCAGGCCTAACTGTTATTGGTTCCTCATCTCCAAGGATAAGCTTCCTAATTTCATCCTTTATCGGGGCCGGTGGCTTTCCATACAGGCCTCTGACATAGTTCCTGGTTTCTTTGGTGATCATTTTGTACCGTCCAAACAGGACATTGAAAACCGCCTGAGTTCCAACTATCTGTGAAGTGGGAGTAACTAAAGGGGGATACCCAAGTTCTTCCCTTACCCTTGGCACCTCTTCAAGGACTTCATCAAGCTTATCCAGTGCCTTGAGCTCACTCAGCTGTTTTATCAGATTGGAGTACATTCCGCCCGGAATCTGATGGAGCAGGACGTTTGGATCTCCGTGAAGGGCCCTCTTATTCATCAGGTGCTCGTATTTTTCATCGAGAATTTTCCTTAGGTAACGGGAAATCTGGAAGATAAGTTTCATGTCAATTTTGGGTTTGTCCTTTTCGTTCAGCATGTGGTATATGGTCTGGATTGCAGGCTGTGCTGTGCCGTTAGCCAGTGGGTATATGGAAGTGTCTATAAAGTCCGCTCCGGCTTCTACGGCCTTCAGGTATGTGGCTGAGGCTAGGCCGCTTGTTGCATGAGTATGAACATTAACTTTGATGCCGTATCTCTCCTTGATTCCTCTCACGAGCTCATAGGCCATCTGGGGATCTAAAAGGGCGGCCATGTCTTTGATTGTTATGTAATCAACGTCAAGCTCTATCAACTCATCAACCCTCTTCATGTAGTAATCAAGTGTAAAAACCGGCCCCGTGGTGTAAACTATGGCCCCTTGGACTTCCGCCCCAACTTCTTTGGCTTTCCTAATTGCTGTCTTCATGTTTCTAATATCATTTAGAGCATCAAAAACTCTGAAAATGTCGATTCCATTTTTATAGGCTAATTCAACAAACTTTTCCACAACATCGTCGGGGTAATGCCTGTATCCAACGACATTCTGACCCCTCAGGAGCATCTGAAGCTTTGTTTTCCTTATGTGCTCCCTTAAGGCTCTGAGTCTTTCCCAGGGGTCTTCCCTCAAAAATCTTATTGCGGCGTCAAAAGTTGCTCCTCCCCAGACTTCCATTGAGTAAAAGCCTATCCTGTCCATCTTTTCGGCTATGGGAAGCATGTCCTTTGTGCTCATTCTCGTTGCTATTAATGATTGATGAGCGTCCCTGAAGGTTGTATCTATTATCTCAACCATTTCAAATCACCTTAGTGCTAATGAATAGTGTCAAATTAACCCCTCAGCTTTTGCGGCCTCTTCAGGTTCTTCGTTGCGGTGGATTACCCTGAGCAAAGCTTTGATCATGGGTTCTGGATTCTCACGCTGGAAAATGTTCCTCCCAACGACTGCTCCTGCTCCACCAGCTTCAATGACATCATGAACAACCTTCAGGAATTCGAGAGGGTTCTTTGCTTTCGCTCCCCCGCTTAAAAGGACAGGCACTCCTGCTGCCGCATCAACAACTTTGGCAAACGTTTCCTTTGAACCGGTCCAGTAGGTTTTGATCATGTCTGCACCCATTTCTGCCGCCGCCCTTGCCCCGTACATCACAACCCTATAATCTTCCTTTTTGCCGTATTTTTCATTGATGTAGGGCCCTCTTGGGTAGGCGAATTGAACAACGGGTAACCCAAAATCATGGGCAGTTCTCGCAACTTTAGCAAACTGCTTCATCATTACGTCCTCATGGGGTGAGCCCCAGTAAACGGTGGCAGCAACTGCATCGGCTCCAAGTTTAATCGCATCTTCAACAAAGCCAAGGGGACTCTGCAAAAGCTGGTCTTCCTTCGGTCTTAAATTTGTCTTACTAGTTAGCTTAACCATCAAACCTGTATCTGGCTTTAACTCATCAGCGACAATTCTTGCAATTCCGGGGAGCAGTACAACACCATCAATTCCAGCTCTAACGACTTTTCTTATAATCACCTTTGGTTTTATGTGCTCCCAGACTTCATTAAAGTCCTCCGGCCCATGCTCAAAGCCATGATCCATGGCAAATATCAATGCCCTTCCATTCCTCCTGAAGAACCTCTTAAGTCTTCTTTTAATTCCAACATTTTGAAATGCATCCACACTAATCACCTGGAGTGATATAACGATTTGTGAATTTAAGCTTTGCCGTTAAGTTAAATTAGCCGGAAGTATGAGGATCTTCCTGGTGGTGCTCATGCTTAACCTTAACACAAAAATCATAGGGAGAAAGGTCATCTATCTCCAAGAGATAGATTCCACAAACGAATTCGCCAAGAAAATTGCCCCCCAGGAAGGGGAAGGCACGGTGATTGTTGCGGATATTCAGACAAAGGGCAGAGGAAGAATGATGAGAACCTGGTCGTCCCCAAAAGGCGGCCTGTGGATGAGTGTTATTCTGAAGCCCAATCCAAGGCATATAACAAAGCTCGTGTTTATCTCCGCACTTGCTGTCGTTGAGACTCTGGCGGAATTTGGAATTGAAGGGAAGATTAAATGGCCAAATGACGTCCTCGTCAGTGGAAAGAAAATCTGTGGAATTTTAAGTGAAGGGAGATACTCCAAGAGTGGGATAGAATATGTGATTCTGGGTTTGGGCATCAACGTCAACAATAAGCTTCCTGAAGAACTGAAAGGTACCGCCACATCTATGCGAGAGGTTCTTGGATTTGAGGTTCCACTTACAGAAGTTTTCAAAAAGCTCCTTGGCAGATTGGATAGCTGGTACCTCATTTATCTCAGGGAGAATTACAGGGAAATCCTAAATAAATGGAAAATTCACAGTGCGGTAATCGGGAAAAGGGTCCGAGTTATCACGGATAAGGGAGAAATAATTGGGATAGCCATTGATATTGATGAAGACGGTGCACTAATTCTTAAGCAAAATGATGGAGTTTTAAAGAGGATTTACTATGGCGATGTATCCCTCAGAGTTATGTAATATCAATTGTCGAAATGTCATTAGACAAATGGAAAATTTAATATACCAAACGAACACAACTGTCAGTTGCCGTCCATTGGAGCAGGCACCTGATTAGAGGTGATCAATTATGGCACAGAGAGGGATTTTGAGGACTTATCTTGACATTCCAGTGCTTCAAAAGATCCTGGCAGGTTTGATTCTTGGTGCCGTTTTCGGTTTGATTATGGGGCACATGGGATATGCAGATGCCGTCAGGACCTACATAAAACCCTTCGGTGACCTCTTTGTTCGATTGCTGAAGATGTTGGTCATGCCAATAGTCTTTGCATCACTTGTCGTTGGTGCAGCGAGCATAAGCCCGGCAAGACTTGGGAGGGTTGGAATTAAGATAGTCATCTATTACCTCCTGACATCAGCGTTTGCCGTTATGCTGGGAATAATAATGGCAAGGATCTTCAAGCCGGGTCTCGGTTTACAGCTTGCCACTGGTGCACAGTTCCAGCCGAAGGAAGCCCCTTCAATTGTTCAAACACTCCTCAACGTAATTCCAACGAATCCATTTAGCTCACTGGCAAATGGACAGGTTCTGCCGACGATATTCTTTGCAATGGTGCTTGGAGTAGCACTCACCTATCTAATGACCAGTAAAGACGAGTTTGTAAGGGACAGTGCCAACACCCTCTTCAGGGCAATAAACGGCCTTGCGGAGGCCATGTACAAGATCGTTGGTGGTGTTATGCAGTATGCTCCAATAGGTGTCTTTGCATTGATTGCTTACATCATGGCCGAGCAGGGGGTCAAAGTTGTTGGTCAATTGGCAAAGGTCGTTGTGGCGGTGTATCTCGGCTTAA
>DQUR01000016.1 GCA_015662175.1 Thermococcus paralvinellae
CATTGAAGTCGGTGTTGGATTTAATTTTAAAGCCGCATTGAAGTTGAAAGAGCTGGGTTTTGATATCCTCGTTGTGGACTGGAATCCAAAAGCTGTTGAAACAGCGAAGGGGTTGAAACTAAACGCCGTCGTTGATGACATTTTTAATCCCCGGCTTGAAATTTATAGCGGTGCAAGTGCGATCTATTCCATTCGGCCAACACCGGAGATGATGCCCTATCTCATAAAGCTCGCCCGGACAATAAAGGCTCCCCTCTACATAATCCCATTTTCAACGGATTCCACTCCAAAAAGAATGAAGCTCGAAAATTATAAGGGGTTGGCAATTTACAAGTTAGAGGCCAAAGATATATAAAGCGAGGCCATACATTACCTTGGTGGTGTTATGAAGCTCTTTGGAACAGCAGGAATTAGAGGACCCATCGACTCAAAAGTGACTCCGGAGCTTGCTTTAAATGTTGGAAAAGCCCTGGGAACGTACATCAATTCCGGAAAGGTTACCGTTGCAAGGGATGCGAGGACCTCAAGCATCATGCTTGAATCTGCCCTGATAAGCGGGCTGTTGAGTACGGGAAGTGATGTTGTAGGACTTGGCCCAATACCCACCCCGATGCTCGCATGGGCCACCAATAGGTTGAGTGATGCTGGTGTTATGATAACCGCTTCACACAACCCACCAACGGACAACGGAATAAAGGCATTTAATGAAAACGGTGTTGAATTTTATCTTGAGCAGGAGGAAAAGCTTGAAAGGATAATCCTTTCTCAAAGCTACAAAAGGGCAAAGTGGAATGAAATTGGAAAGGTTGAAAGATTCAACTTAAAGAACGAATACATAAACGCAGTCTTAGACTTCGTGAAGCATGAAACAGATCTCAAAGTTTTATATGACGGGGCAAATGGTGTTGGTAGTGTGATAGCCCCGTATCTCCTCAGGGAAATGGGTGCAAAGGTGATTTCAATTAATGCTCATTTGGATGGACACTTTCCGGGCAGAAAACCAGAGCCAAAATATGAGAATATAGCATACCTTGGAAACCTTGTTAGGGAACTTGGGGTGGACTTGGCAATAGCCCAGGATGGCGATGCTGACAGGATAGCGATTTTTGACGAAAGGGGCAACTACATTTCCGAGGATACCTTAATCGCCCTTTTCGCAAAGCTTTACGTGGAGGAGAACAGGGGGGGAATTGTTGTTACCTCCATAAACACAAGCTTCAGGATAGACAGGGTTGTTCAGGACGCGGGTGGAAAAGTCTATCGCGTGCCTTTAGGCCAGCTTCACGATGGCATAAAGAAATACCATGCGATTTTTGCTGCGGAACCTTGGAAGTTTATCCATCCAAAATTTGGAATGTGGATTGACAGTTTTGTAACGATGGGGCTTTTAATTAAACTCATTGACGAAGAAGGAAGGCCGCTGTCAGAGATCGTTAAAGAGATACCGCAATATCCGCTCATAAAGAAGAATGTCAGATGCCCGGACGAGCTGAAGCCAAAAGTTATGGAAATTGCAAAAAACGAGCTCAAGAAGAAGCTGAAAGATGAAATTGAAGAAACTCTCACAATTTCTGGAATAAGGCTTAACCTTAAAGATGGCTCGTGGGTTCTGGTGAGGCCCTCGGGAACGGAACCAAAAATAAGGGTTGTTGTGGAGGGACAAACAGAAAAGAGGATGAGGGAGCTCTTTGATATGGCTTATGGCGTGGTCTCAAATGCCGTCAAAAGCCTCAAATCCCCCTAGCTGGTCTCAATGTTTTCAGTCTTATTTCTTTTCCGACGGTGATTCTAAATCCCTCCTTTGCTACCAAAGTTTTCACTCCGGTGACATTTTCGATGAATTTTGCCTCCTTGTAGGGATTTGCAAAATGCATCTTCATTCCTATGTGGTTCATAATTAGCAGTTCTGGTTTATTTTCCAGTTCCTTTAGCAGATATACCACATCCTCAGTGCAGAGATGATTGGGAATTCTCATGTCTTTCGGCCGGGTTATTGCCACCACCATTACCCTTGCCCCTCCATGCCATTTTTTCAGCTCATCAAAATACTGGGTGTCTGGAATGTAAGAGATATCTCCAAACCTAGTTTTTAGCCTGAAGCCTATAGTGGTCGAATCGGAATGAATGGCTGGGGTTATAACAATTTCATCGTCACCAAGGGTGAATCTATCCCCAGGATTGGGGGTGTGGATTTCCTCCAAGGAATCAAGATGATACTTTGAAACCGCAGGTGTATGATGTTCATCCCCATGAACAACACTTTTGGATGCTATTAACATACCCCTCTTTTTTGTTACCCCCATTGTCATGCCTTC
>DQUR01000256.1 GCA_015662175.1 Thermococcus paralvinellae
AATGAAAGCTTACTTTGAAATGCTGCAGAAGGAAATCGATAGAGCTTACGAGATGGCCATGAAGGCGAGAGCCCGGGGAAAGGATCCCGTTAGGGATGTTGAGATACCTCAGGCAACGGACATGGCCGGCCGTGTTGAGAGCTTAGTTGGCCCGAAAGGCGTTGCCGAAAGAATCAGGGAACTAGCAAGGGAGTATGGCAAGGAGCTTGCAGCTCTTAAAATTGTTGATGAAATCATAGAGGGTAAATTTGGGAAGTTCGATAGTAAGGAAAAGCTGGCTGAGCAGGCTGTCAGGACTGCCCTGGCAATTCTGACGGAGGGCATAGTTTCCGCCCCAATTGAGGGCATAGCCCAGGTTAAAATCAAGAGGAACCCCGATGGGAGTGAGTATCTGGCTCTCTATTACGCTGGCCCGATCAGGAGTTCCGGTGGAACTGCTCAGGCGTTGAGTGTTCTCGTTGGTGATTACGTCAGGAAAAAGCTTGGATTGGACCGCTTTAAGCCCACGAAAAAGCACATAGAGAGAATGGTTGAAGAGGTTGATCTGTATCACAGGGCCGTTACCCGTTTGCAGTATCATCCTTCAGCGGATGAAGTGAGGATGGCCATGCAAAACATTCCCGTCGAAATAACCGGTGAGGCAACTGATGATGTTGAGGTCAGCCATAGAGATGTCCCGGGAGTTGAGACGAATCAGCTAAGGGGTGGGGCAATCCTCGTTTTAGCGGAAGGAGTTCTTCAAAAGGCCAAAAAACTGGTTAAATACATTGATAAGATGGGCATTGAGGGCTGGGACTGGCTTAGGGAATTTGTTGAATCGAAGGAAAAAGGGGAGGAAAAATCTGAAGGGGAATCGGGGAACTCAAAAGCAAAAGAGGCTGAGGTAAACGCTCCCGCATGTAAGAGGGGCTTCTATTATGAACTCTATGAGAGATTCAGGGCCAGCATCTCTCCAAACAACAAATACACGAAGGAAATCATTGGAGGAAGACCACTATTTGCGGAACCCTCTGAAAACGGTGGATTCAGATTGAGGTATGGCCGATCAAGGGTGAGCGGATTCGCAACCTGGAGCATAAATCCTGCAGTTATGGTTCTTGTCGATGAGTTTCTGGCCGTGGGAACGCAGATGAAGACCGAGAGGCCTGGGAAAGGCTGTATAGTTACCCCTGCCACAACGGCTGAGGGCCCAATTGTTAAGCTCAGGGATGGCTCAGTTGTCAGGGTTGATGATTACAACCTTGCTTTGAAGATTAGAGACCAGGTTGAAGAAATCCTTTACCTGGGTGATGCGATTATAGCGTTTGGGGACTTTGTGGAGAACAATCAAACCTTACTTCCAGCCAATTACGTTGAGGAATGGTGGATTCAGGAGTTTGTGAAAGCAGTTGAGGATATATATGAAGTTTCCCTCAAGCCCTTTGCCGAAAATGATAAAGAGATAGTTGAAGAAGCGGCGGATTACCTTGACCTAAAGCCTGAATTTTTGGCAGAGCTTTTGAGAGACCCGATGAGGATCAGGCCAAAGGTTGAGGAGGCAATACACATCTCGAAAGTCCTTGAAATTCCCCTCCATCCATACTACACCCTCTACTGGAACACCCTTAAGCCAGAGGAGGTCGCTGAACTGCAGAATCTCCTCGTCAATGCTGAGATTGAGTGGGGCAAATATCTGGGAACAAAGTATGCTCGGAAAATTGTGATAAGCCTGGATGTGCTCAGGAAGAGGGGCAAGCGCTACCTTGAACTCCTTGGCTTGCCTCACAGGGTTGAAGATAAAAGCGTTGTCATTGAGTATCCTTGGAGTGCCGCATTGCTAACCCCCTTAGCTAACTTGGAGAAAAGGTTTGAGTCAAAGGAGTTCCACACCCCCATAGACATAATCAATGAAATCAGCGAGGTAAAGCTCAGGGACAGGGGGATAAGCTGGATTGGTGCGAGAATGGGAAGGCCTGAAAAGGCTAAAGAGAGGAAGATGAAGCCACCGGTTCATGTACTCTTCCCGATTGGTCTGGCGGGGGGAAGCTCGAGGGATATTTACAAAGCTGCACAGGAGGGAAAGCTCGCGGAGGTTGAGATCGCCCAGTTCAGGTGCACCAGCTGTGGTCATGTTGATATCTTTCCAAGTTGTCCCGTTTGTGGAGCTGAGGCTAAACTGCTGTATAAATGTTCGAAGTGTGGTTATCAGTCAACCGAGGAAACGATCTGTCCAGAGTGCGGCATTGAGATGAGGGCTTATGTCAAAAGGACAATAAATCCCTCTCAACTTGTAAAACGGGCGATGCAAAATGTGAGGGTGAATTCCCTCGATAAGCTCAAAGGCGTTATGGGTATGACCTCGGCTCACAAAGTGCCGGAGCCACTGGAGAAGGGAATATTGAGGGCCAAGAATGATGTGTATGTGTTCAAGGATGGCACAATTCGTTTTGATGCAACCGATGCGCCGGTAACCCATTTCAGGCCGAGAGAAATTGGTGTAAGCGTGGAAAAACTAAAAGAACTTGGCTATACCCATGACTTTGAAGGTAAACTCCTGGTGAGCGAAGACCAGATAGTTGAGCTCAAGGTTCAGGATATCATCTTATCCAAGGAGGCGGGCAAGTATCTCGTGAGGGTTGCGAGGTTCATAGATGACCTGCTTGAGAGGTTTTACGGACTGCCGAGATTTTACAACGTTGAAAAAATGGAGGATTTGATTGGACATTTAGTTATAGGCTTAGCACCTCATACCTCCGCTGGAATTGTCGGGCGTATCATAGGCTTTGTTGATGCTCTCGTGGGCTATGCCCATCCTTATTATCACGCGGCAAAGAGGAGGAACTGCTTCCCCGGTGATACTAGAATACTCGTTCAGATCAACGGAATGCCTCAGAGGATAACGCTCAGGGAGCTGTACGAGCTGTTTGAAGAAGAAAGCTATGAAAACATGGCATACGTAAGAAGGAAGCCAAAAGTGGACATCAAGGTTTATTCCTTTGACGAAGAGAGTGGAAAAGTAGTTTTAACTGACGTTGAAGACGTGATTAAACTGCCTTCAACTGATCACCTCATAAGGTTCGAGCTTGAGCTGGGTAGGAGTTTTGAAACGACGGTTGACCATCCAGTGCTCGTTTATGAGAATGGAAAGCTCATTAAGAAGAGGGCTTTTGAAGTAAAGGAAGGTGACTTAATTATTATGCCCAAGATTGAGTTTCCGGAAGATGACATTGAAAGCATAGATTTGCTCGAGGAATTCTCAAAAGACGAGGGGCTTCGTGAGCGGATAATGGTTCGCGGAATAGCCGAATGGTTAGTGAAAATCGGTGCTGAAGTTAATCCCGACTACATAAGGAGGAATTCCATACCCTTGGCAGTTCTCCTTGAGGTATTGAAAGAAAAGGGCCTCTCGATTAAGGATGTGCCTGACTGTTACATTGGTTTTAAGCGCGACCACGTAAAAATCAAGCGCTTCATTCCAATAGAGCCTCTCCTTAGGCTCATAGGCTACTATTTGGCAGAAGGTTACGCAAGTGACAGTGTGTATTTCTCAAACGGAGATGAGGAGGTTAGAGAGGAAATTAAACGTGCCCTTAGGGAAGCATTCGGAGATGGCTTTGGAATCTACGAGCGTGGGGAGAAAATAACCGTTGGCTCAAGGGTTATCTATCTGCTTTTCACTAGGGTTCTAATTGGAAAAGGAAAGAATAAAAGGATCCCGGCATTTGTCTTCAAGCTTCCAAAGGACAAGGTTAGGCACCTGCTTCAGGCGTATTTCGAGGGAGATGGGAGTGTCTCGAAAACAGCTGCTCGTGTAGTTGTTTATAGCGCTAACAAACCTCTCCTTGAGGATATTGAAACTTTGCTTCTGTCCAAGTTTGGTATCAGAGGGTATTACACTATGGACGATAACAGAGGCAACGCTCGTGGAAGGCATATTGAGCGCGGAAACGCCAAGGTATATGCTCTCAACATAGCTGGTGAACACTATGACAGGTTCTTTGGGGATGGCTCCATTAGTGAGCGTAAGAACTCTGTTTATGACTTACACAAGACTAGAAATCGCGTTAAGGATGAGCACTTCACTGAAAACGGATGGCTCCTAAAGGTTAAGCGTGTCGAGTATGTCAAACCAATTGATAACTTTGTGTTTTCTCTAAATGCTAAAATATATCATAACGTTATAATAAATGAAAATATTGTAACATCTCAGTGTGATGGCGATGAAGATGCCGTCATGCTCCTTCTTGATGCATTGTTGAACTTCTCCCGCTTTTATCTGCCCGAGAAGCGTGGGGGAAAGATGGATGCCCCGCTGGTTGTTACCACAAGGCTTGACCCAAGGGAGGTTGACAGTGAGGTTCATAACATGGATGTTGCCCGCTATTATCCGCTTGAATTCTATGAAGCGACATATGAACTCAAATCTCCAAAGGAGCTCCTTGGAGTTATAGAGCGGGTTGAGGACAGGTTGGGGAAGCCGGAGATGTATGAGGGCTTAAAGTTCACCCACGATACTGACGACATTGCCCTTGGGCCAAGGCTGAGCAAGTACAAACAGCTGGGAGACATGGAGGAAAAAGTTAGACAACAGTTATCATTAGCCGAGAAAATCAGGGCCGTTAATGAGCATCACGTTGCCGAGACGATACTTAACTCCCATCTAATTCCCGATCTAAGGGGCAACCTGAGGAGCTTTACAAGGCAGGAGTTTAGGTGTGTGAAGTGCAACACCAAATACAGAAGGCCTCCTTTGAGTGGAAAGTGTCCAAAGTGTGGAGGAAAGATAGTCCTAACGGTCAGCAAGGGTGCAATTGAGAAGTACCTCCCCACGGCAAAGTTGCTTGTTACTAACTATGACGTCCTTGCATACACAAGACAGCGCATATGCTTAACGGAGAGGGACATTAAGAGCCTATTCGAGAATGTCTTCCCTGAAACGCAGAGGACCCTGTTGGCGTTGAACGCAAATGACATCTGTGACAGGATGATTGCTGAGAGGACTGGAAAAGTTGTCGCTAAGAATGGCTATCTTGATGGATTCAATGGAAATGGAAAGAAAGCAATTTCAAAAACGGCTGAAAAGCCGGTGAGCTCGGGTAAAGCTCAAACTCACAAGCCTGAAAAGCTTAAGAGGAAAAAGAAGGTTATCAGCCTGGATGAGTTCTTCAGGGGTTAGCGA
>DQUR01000054.1 GCA_015662175.1 Thermococcus paralvinellae
AACATTGAGTCCTTTTTGGCGAGAGCGCATTAGAAGACTTTAGTGGTTGTATGGACAATTGAACTCCTACAATTCCAATGTGGACACGTCCCCCAATTACCGCCAATTCTGTAAACTCCCCTTTATTACAATCGACCTGGTGGCGCTATGTTAAGTGGACACGTCCACAGTGGTTAAAGACATTTTTCCCTCATAGAGGCTCCTTTTACAATCTGGGACAATTTGTTATTATTTCGTGATAATCAGTGTTAAATTCTACTTTTGTTTTCAATTCTAGTGAATACAAATCATGAATACTGAATTCCTTTATTTTCCAGCATTTGCACTCGTGAGGCATGCCTTTTGGCAAACTACAATCTTGAAGTTGGTAAATCTTAACCAGAACCATTATGTGAGGAGCGTCTCCATGTATTTTGTAGCTAGTCAATTTAGGTAAAACTTCGATGTGGAAGTGAATTCTTCCATCTGGACATCTCTCTAAGTTAATAGAAACTATCCTACCAGGGCTCACATAGAAGTCTCTGGGAGAACGCATGTCACTCCTAGCGGTGGCCTTTACTTCAATGTAACCTACCGGAGTACCAGTAGAAACATCTAAAATTTCAATATCTGGATATCCTGACCCTGATAACCAGTTGGCACGTAACCCTTTAGAGAGTGTATTAAACTCCTCAACAATTTTCTTCTCCAGACAATTGTTATCGCAAGTATTATTACTGACATCATTAGGACGTTTAGCGTAGAATATTGTATTTTTGAGGTTGTTCAGACTTTGCTTGAGACACTTCACCATAGTACAATGGATGCTATTCTGAGCATCTATTGGAATAATATTATGGCCTGTTATGCTGCGAATCAAATCTCGTAGATACAATGGACTCCCCCATTGTAGTTAGAGGCACTAATAACTTTTAAGGCCTTCTGAAGATTTTTGGAAAATTTTAAATATTTTGAAAATACTGAATATTTGGGTGTGGCCATATGGGAAAGATTTTAGGGGTTTCAGTTATCTCAAGTAAAGGGACTGTAACAATTCCCAAAAAGGTTAGAGAAATTTTAAAATTATCTCGTGGGGATCTAGTCGTTTTTAAGTTATCTGATGACGGAAACATTATAATAAAGAAAGGTGATGACGTTGAGTGAAAAATACAACAAAATATACCACATGGACTGCCTTAAGGGGATGCGTGAGCTGTTGGATGACAAAGAGGTTGATGTCGTTGTGACATCACCCCCTTATAACTTAGGGATTGAGTATAATACATACAACGACAACCTTCCCAGAGAAAAATACCTAAAATGGATAGAGGAAGTTGGAAAAGAAATAAAAAGGGTTCTAAAGGACGATGGCTCATTCTTTCTAAACATAGGTTATTCAAACAGAGATCCTTGGATTGCACTTGACGTTGCATTCAGGCTGAGGAAACATTTTGTTCTCCAGAACGTCATCCATTGGATAAAATCTATTGCAATCCAAAAGGAAGACGTAGGGATCTACCCAAACGTTCGGGGGGATATAGCGGTTGGCCACTACAAGCCAGTTAATAGCGACAGGTATCTGAGCATTATGCACGAATACATCTTCCATTTCACAAAAAAAGGAGACGTGAAGTTGGATAAGCTGGCAATTGGTGTCCCATATCAGGACAAAAGCAATATCAAAAGGTGGAAAAGTGCCAAAATGGGTTTAAGGGACAGGGGAAATGTCTGGTTTATTCCCTATGAGACGATAAAGTCCAGGGAAAAGCAGAGGCCCCATCCTGCTACATTTCCCGTTAAGCTCGTTGAGTTGTGTATTAAATTGCATGGACTCAATAGGACTAAACTGGTTCTTGACCCCTTTATGGGGCTTGGAAGCACGGCCATAGCATCAATCAGGTTGGGAGTAAATTTCATTGGCTTCGAAATCGATGAATATTACATAAAAATAGCCGAAAATCGCATTAAACAGGAATTAGGTAAAGCACATCGTTCTAAGGGTGATAAATTAACAATTGCTTCAACACGCGAGATTAATAAAACTAGGACACTCACCGATTACCTAAGCGCGTACTATAGTATCTCTGAGAAAACAAGATAAAAATCAAATAGTCCACTCAACCCCCAGAATTTCACTGTAAGTATCGAGCACCCTCTTCAAATACTCTTTTGCGGTGCCAACTTTGTCCTTCCTGAACTTCTCCGCCCACTTCTCGTTTCCAAACTCTTCTGCACCGGCGGCAACCAAATCAATCACTCTCATTGAGTCCCAAAATACAGGCTCGTAACCGGCCTTCTTTGCATAGCTTATTAGTTTTCTCAAAGATTTTCTTGCATGTTCTTCCATCTCAACGTTCTCTCCATAGGCCTCAAGGAAGAGCGCCTTTAAAACGGGCTTCATCCATCCCCTGTGGAAGCGGCACCATCCAACGTTGTCGTACCAGAACTCCCACAGGGCACTTGCCACTATCCTCTGGGCGAGCTCTTCGGGTTCAAGGAAAACTCCAAACTGATAAAACGTCCAGTACCTTCCCTGAATTGGCAGTGGGATGTAATTACCAATGGCCCAATACATTGTTGGACAGATTTCCCCATCTTCTCCAAGGGGTGTGAAGACTGCATAGTCCTTGAAGCTCTCGCCATAATTTAAGCGGTCTTTAAACTTCTCGTCAAGAATTGTACTGGCTTTTCTCTTTCCCAAGCCCAGGATCTTTGCAATTTCAGTTTCAGCAAAAGCAACTCTGTGTGCCAACTCGGCAACGAGCTTTGCATTCTTTTCGCTTGCTTCAACAGGTTTCAAAAGCAGGGCATCTTTTGTGAACTCAGGCCTATCGCTTAAGCCGACTTCTTCTGGC
>DQUR01000029.1 GCA_015662175.1 Thermococcus paralvinellae
ATTACGATGGGGAGATACACATTTTTAAAGGGGTAGTAGACGGAACAATCGCACATAAAAAAAGGGGAAATCTAGGCTTTGGGTTCGATCCGATATTCATTCCTGAAGGATTTAACAAAACATTTGCCGAGATGACAACTGAAGAAAAAAATAAAATATCTCATAGGGGCAAAGCACTTGCATCATTCTCAAAATGGCTAAAGGAAAACCTTATATAATGGTTAAACGGCAAAGATTGTGGGCTATAACTTGGAGAAATGACAACAAGGTGAGGGACCCAGAATGGGAGAGGCTCTAGATAAGATCGATTTAAAACTTCTAAAAGAACTAAAAGAAAACGCAAGGGAAAATATAGCAACACTTAGCAAAAAATTAGGTATACCCAGAACTACCGTTCACTATCGTATAAAGAAACTTGTCGAGGAAGGTATCATAGAGAGGTTCACAATAAAACCAAATTACAAAAAGCTTAACCTAGGAACAACAGCATTCATTTTGGCACGTTATGACCCAGACTCAGGATTAACTCAAAGAGAAGTTGCAGAAAGGGTGGCTGGTATTAATGGCGTCTACGAAGTACACATTATAGCCGGGGAATGGGACTTGCTCATAAAAGTTAGAGCTCCCTCAGCCGAAGATATCGGAAAGATAGTTATTGACAAGTTACGGGAGATAAGGGGTATTGACCAAACTGTAACAATGGTCTCATTTGTTACTGTGAAAGAAGACATTTAATTAGCTAAGGGCGATGATTACCGTTCTCCTTTCTGATTTTTATGATGATGCGAGGAACTGAATGAGCCCTTAAAATAGCTAATTTTCAGTTCTTCAGATTGAGCGGTATTTCTGATAAGTTTCACCCTTAATAATCTCCTCTTCTCCTAAGCACTCCCCAAGCACTGTTAAAGTAAAATGATGAAGCAAGATGAGTTCACTCAAAAACTATGGTGGGGGCGCGGGGATTTGAACCCCGGTCCGCGGGTTTCTCCGGGTCAGAGCTCCAAAGGCTCATCCCCAAATCAGCAAACCCGCCTATCTTCACACCTCTGGAGCCCGCGATGATGGACCAGGCTACACCACGCCCCCATCAACTTATACTTAAAAGATGTCGATTTATAAGCTTTATGCCTAAATATTAAAGAAAATTATTAAAATTTCGGTGTCATAATGTTATTTTGGCTGAGTATCATGACCGCAATAATGATCGGACAAGACAAATTTAAGATTAGTGAAGATGAGATGGTTAAGAGGGAACTTAAGGTAATAAGGGTTGATGATGACGTTATTCAGATACAAGAAGAAATTCACGGAGTTATAGCTCTTGTGGGGGCAACAAGCAGTGTAAATATCAAAAAAGAAGAGCTTAAAAACCTGATTAAAGTTGCCAAAGAAGAGTTTGGCTGGACGGATATCTGCGAATGAAATAACTTCATCCTTTGTATCTTTAAATAGTAAATAGCAACATTTCCACAAATAAGCAGCTTTTTTGAATCTTTGTATCATTTGTAGTGATACATTTTTGCTTAACAAAATTTTATAAGGTTAAAATAATATAAAGTTAGCTGGTGATAAACAATGGCAGTTGGTGAAAAAATAACAATTAGCGTTATAAAGGCAGATATTGGAGGGTGGCCAGGGCACCACAAGGTTCATCCAGCCCTGATAGAACGGGCAAAAGAAGTTCTCTCAAAAGCAAAAGAAGAGGGAATAATCATAGATTTCCATGTCACATACTGTGGTGATGATTTGCAACTGATAATGACACACAAGAAAGGCGTTGACAGCCCAGATATCCACGGCTTGGCCTGGAACACATTCAAGGAGGCAACTAAAATAGCTAAAGAGCTCGGCCTTTATGGGGCAGGACAGGATTTGCTTAAAGATGCATTCAGTGGAAATATTAGAGGAATGGGCCCGGGAGCTGCTGAAATGGAAATCACCCTGAGAAAAAGCGAACCTATAGTTACGTTCCACATGGACAAAACCGAGCCGGGCGCATTCAACCTGCCAATCTTCAGGATGTTTGCTGACCCATTCAACACGGCTGGACTTGTAATTGATCCAAGCATGCACATGGGATTCCGTTTCGAGATATGGGATATACTGGAGCACAAGAGAGTGATAATGAGCTCTCCTGAGGAGCTCTATGATATTTTGGCACTGATCGGAGCAAAGTCAAGGTACGTCATAAAAAGGGTCTATCCAAAAGAGGGTCACAAGGTGCCAAAGGATGAACCGGTTGCCGTTGTCTCCACAGAAAAGCTCTTTGAAATTGCAGGTGAATACGTTGGAAAAGACGACCCAGTTGCGATAGTAAGGGCCCAAAGTGGTTTGCCAGCTCTTGGGGAAGTTTTGGAACCATTTGCATTCCCACACTTGGTAAGCGGTTGGATGAGGGGTTCACACAACGGTCCAATAATGCCTGTCCCATTAAAGTACGCAACACCCTCAAGATTCGATGGTCCCCCAAGGGTGGTTGCATTGGGATGGCAAATAAGTCCGGAAGGAAAGCTAATCGGTCCAGTTGACCTCTTTGATGACCCAGCATTTGACTGGGCAAGGCAAAAAGCACTGGAGATTACGGAATACATGAGGAGACATGGTCCATTTGAGCCTCACAGATTACCACTTGAAGACATGGAGTACACAACTCTACCACACGTTCTTGAAAGGCTTAAAGATAGATTTGAGTCTCTCTAAAGCCTTTACCCTTTTTAATTTCCACAATGCTTATTTGTACATCTCCCTGAAAGTGTTCTCAATTCAAAAACCTTAAATAATTCTTAATTTAAAATAACACTCAGAGTGATACGGAGGGATTGATATGAAATTCACGGTTCTCAAAATCAAACTGGACAGCAAAGATATCGAAATGGAAAGCATAGAAAAGGAAGGAATCTACGGGATCATTGACTACGCTCTTTACCTTCATGATGAGGTTTACAAGACGTATGAGCTCGACTTCTATGATCCAAAGAACGTCACAGTTTTTGGAAAGGGCCCATTTGCCGGTTCAGTCCTCCCAGGAGCCCACAGATTGATGTTTGTCTTCCGCTCACCGCTCTATGGAGTTCTCTTTCCTTCAGCAATGGGCGGTGCGGCATACCACTTCCAGAGGGTTGGAGTAGACTTCGTTGTACTTGAAGGAAAAAGAGATAAGCCAACTGTTATTCTGCTTCAGGGGGACGGAGAAAATGTAAACGTTGAGTTGCACGAGATAGAGCTGGAAAAGGTTATCGAAATCTGGAAGCGCTATAAAGGCGAAGAGGGAGTTTATGCCTTAACCGAGTATCTCATAGATAACTTCAAGAATAAATTTGACGATGAGTTTAGGATTGCTTGTGTTGGTCCCGCTTCCCTTAACACAAACTTCGGTGCAATCTTCTCACAAGTTCTGAAAAACGGAAAGAGGGTTGAAGGCGGGGAAGACTGGGCCGCTCGTGGCGGCTCTGGAAGTGTTTTGCTTAGAGCTCACAACGTTGTTGCGATAATCTTCGGCGGAAAAGCTAAGAAAAAGTTCCCTGGTGAGGATATAGGGAACGTCAGAGTGGTGAAGTCAATAGTCGAGGGAATTCACAAAAAGCCAATGTTCCAGGTTATAGGAGAAAAAACAACCAAATACCGCTACAATCCAAAATTGAAAACTGGTGGAACCTTTGGAGGGAATTACCCGGCTGAAGGCGACTTCGTGCCAGTTTTAAACTGGCAGATGCCCTACATCAACAGGGAAGAGAGAATTAAGATTCACGAAAACATCATGAAGTACTACTGGGAGCCCTTCAACAGGGAGGCAATTGAAACCAAGAACTGGACAACCTGTGGTGAACCGTGTCCCGTTGTTTGTAAGAAGTTCCGTAGGGGACATCACGTTGAGTATGAGCCCTATGAAGCTAATGGACCGTTGAGCGGGAGTATAGCACTTAGGGCAAGCGATATAAGCGTCCACGCAGTTGATGCAATGGGCTTTGATGCAATCGAATTCGGTGGCTTGGCTGCTTGGGTTCTCGA
>DQUR01000287.1 GCA_015662175.1 Thermococcus paralvinellae
ATTGGAAATAAAGCCTATGGGAGGGGAAGTGCTGATGATAAAGGCAACGTGGCAGGAGTAATGCTTGCTTTAAAGAAGCTTTCAACGAAAAAGATTAATGGAAAGGTGATTTTTGCCTTTACAGGAGATGAGGAAATTGGCGGTAGATTGGCAATGCACATAGCGGAGAAGTTGGGGGAAGAGAGTAAACTCCCACAATATTTAATCAACGCAGATGGGGTAGGCATGAATCCAATAATCAGGAGGAGAAAAGGATTCAGTGCTGTAATTGAGATACCTCAACAGAAAATCTCAATCAAAGGTAGGATGATGAAAAAGTCATTTGCTATAAGCACTCCCGTACTCCAAACCAGACATGCCGCTTATTTCATGCCTGGAGTGGATACCCATCCAATGATTGCCCTTTCTCACTTCCTAAGAAATGCCAA
Source organism: Thermococcus paralvinellae (assembly GCA_015662175.1). Lineage (GTDB taxonomy): Archaea > Methanobacteriota_B > Thermococci > Thermococcales > Thermococcaceae > Thermococcus_B > Thermococcus_B paralvinellae_A. The sequence continues at coordinate 429 of DQUR01000287.1, forward strand.
TGCTTTTGCTGTAAAAATTAGGGGTAAATTTTTGAAGTCAAACGTTTTGCCGAGCAAAGTTGAGCTGATATACGTGGAACCTGACGAAAGTGGGGAAGATATTGAAGCAGATCTAGGCTTAACAGAACTTTTAAAGACAATAGTCCCTTTGGTCAGGGCGTCAATAAGTTCTGAAAGGTATAGCGACTTTGGAGTTTCGATAACTCCCAACTTATACTCATTTGAAAATGGGGTTCACAGGCTTAGACTCGATATAAGGGCAATGAGCCATTCCCCCGAGCAAATAGAGATGAAGCTCAGGGAAGTCTTGGAGTTTAACATTCCTACTGCAAAGCTAATTGTTAAGCATAATGAAAAGGCGGGATATCTTTTTACTTCTCCCGACTCAAAACTTGTCAGAATAATGATGGAAACTTTAGAACGCTTGGGAGAGAAAGCTAAGCCAGTTGAAGGCGCTGGGGCATCAGATTCGAGGTATTTCACCCCTTATGGTATTGAAGCGATAGACTTTGGACCAAGAGGAGGAAACGTTCACGGGCCAAATGAATATGCAGATGTTGCCTCCCTTAAACTGCTCCCCAAAATCTATACGGATGTTGCAATGAGTTTGCTTAAAAACTGATTTTTCTACTCATTTTTTGCATGGAAACATTTAAATATTTCCACTCCATTAACGCCGTTAAGGGAAACCATGAAAAAGTTTCCGGCATATCTCGCTTCTTGGGATGATATTGAGAGATGGGCAAAAGAAGGCGCTCTAAAAATTCTTAACGAAGGCTGGAGACCGGATGTTGTGGTTGGGCTTGCAAGGGGGGGCTGGATTCCAGCGAGGCTATACTGTGATTACCTCGGCATTAAGGACCTGGTAAGCATTAAAGTTGAGCACTGGGGCATTACAGCAACCCCAGATGGGAAAGCAAGACTCAAATACGGGACGGAATATCCTTTCGAAGGAAAAAGAGTTCTGATTGTTGATGACATAGCCGACACGGGGGAAAGCTTAACTTTAGCTAAAAACTATGTTGAGGATAAGAATCCAGCTGAAGTTAAAGCTGCGACGCTGTTGACGATAAAGACCTCCAGGTTCAGGCCGGAGTATTATGGGGAGGAGATTGACTGGACCTGGATTGTATTCCCATGGAACTTCATTGAAGATATGATAAACCTGACAAACAATCTCTTTGAGGAGAAGGAAAAGCTCACAACAGACGAAATCATCACCCTTTTCAAAGAACTTCACGGCATTGAGGTTCCAAAGAAAAGGCTTGAGGAAGCTTTAAGTGTGGCAGAGAAGAGAAAAATATTTAAGAAACAGGGGGAATTCTGGCTTAAACCCTGAGGTTGTGATATCTTGGACAGGCAGAAGACCATTGAGGCAATCAAAAAGCACAGCAATTACTCAAGGGAAATTTACGAGATGCATGAAGAGAGCATAAATAACGCAATAGACAACTATGAACAGCTGAAAGAGGATTATCTAAACGATCATTCGAGGGCGAGGATTGTTAGAATCGTCATAAATGAGGACAATGATTTGCCACTGGCAATTGAGTTCCACAGAAAAGATGACTCCTTTAAAGGCTTCAGCATCGCAATAGGAAAACCCTACATAAAAAGTAAAGATAATGAGAAAAGCGAAAGATAGCAAAGGACTTATGGAGGGAGCAACGGCTGAAATAAAACTCATCATAAATTTTATACTGGCCAATAGTTCGAATTTCTGTATCTTCTTGTCAAGTGTCCACGCCACTCCAGAACCTAGTGCCATTCTCGAAGACAAATGCAATAATGGTCACGGTGTCAGCTTTTTTGTCTATCGGATTCTCTTGATAAGTCACCTTTATAAACATCCTTGGGTGATAAATGCTCCAAGGTGTTACCATGGTCACGCTCATCATAGCAGAAAAGCCGAATGTTGCAAAAAAGATAGCACATGCCTTGGCTGAGAAAAAACCAGTGCGAAAAACTTTGTATGGTGTTCCATACTATGAATTAATTCGCGACGGGAAAAGGATTATTGTAGCCCCGGCAGTTGGCCACCTCTACACACTTGCCCCAAAATATAAATCTTACGGTTACCCCATTTTCGACATCATGTGGGTTCCCGTCCATGTTGCTGAGAAAGGGAAAAGTTATGCCAAGGATTACATCAAAGCTTTAAGGGAGCTTGCAAAGAGGGCCAATGAATTCATAGTTGCCTGTGACTACGATACTGAGGGTGAGGTCATTGGATACACAGCGTTAAAGTACGCCTGCGGTGTTGAGCCAGAGAGGGCAAAGCGTATGAAGTTCTCGGCCTTAACAAAACGGGACATCCTTAAAGCATGGTATAACCTTGAGCCAACAATAAACTTTGGGATGGCTGATGCCGGAATAGCGAGGCACGTTCTTGACTGGTATTGGGGTGTAAACCTTTCAAGGGCTCTAACACATGCCATAAAGCGTGCAAGCGGTAAATGGATGATTTTAAGCACCGGAAGGGTTCAGGGGCCAACGCTCAAATTCCTGGTTGAACGGGAAAAGGAAATTGCAAACTTCAGGCCTACTCCGTACTGGGTAATAAAGATGATCCTGGAGAAAAACGGGAAGCAGTATACAGCCACTTACGAAAAGGAGCGCATCCTGGATGAGGAAGAAGCAAAGCGCATTGTTCAGGAGGCTAAGCAAGGACCAGCTTTCGTCGAGAAGGTTGAGGTCAAGCAGCAGAGGAGGAATCCTCCCTATCCATTTGACCTGGGAACACTTCAGAGAGAAGCATATTCCGCCTTTGGTTATTCCCCAAAGAAGACCCTGGATATCGCACAAAGGCTGTATGAAATGGGAATCTGCTCATACCCCAGAACCTCTTCACAAAAGCTTCCTAAAAACCTGAACTATAAGCACATAATCCAAAACCTCGCAAAGATTCCAGAGTACAAGCCCTTTGCCCACGAGCTTTTGGGCAAATCCCAGCTAAAACCGGTTGAGGGACCAAAAGAGGATCCAGCCCACCCAGCAATTTACCCAACCGGCGAACTACCTGGTGAGTTAACCCAGGAGGAGAAAAACATCTACGATCTAATTGTCCGCAGATTTTTGGCGGCATTTGCAGATCCGGCAGTTAGAGAAACGATGAAAGTGGTAATAAATTCAAACAATCACCGGTTCATTTTAAGCGGAGCAAGGACTGTGAAGGAGGGCTGGATTAAAATTTACGGCAGGTATGTCAGTTTTGATGAGGTAATCCTGCCTAAGTTTAGGGAAGGGGAACCCGTTAGGGTTATTCAAATCAAACGTGAGAAGAAGAAGACGAAGCCACCTTCAAGATACTCCCCGGCGAGTGTCATTAAAAAAATGGAAGATCTGGGAATAGGGACAAAGGCCACGAGGGCTCAAATCTTGGAGACACTTTATCAGCGAGGCTACATTGAGGGGAAGAAGAAAATTAAAGTCACTCCTCTTGGTATGAAGGTGGTTGAGGCCTTGGAAAAGAACGTGCCGGAGATTGTAAGCGTTGAACTCACAAAGGAATTCGAGGAAAAAATGGAAGAAATTATGAAGCGAAAACTGAGCAAGGACAAAGTCGTTGAAGAAGCTAAGGAACAGCTGATAAAGATCCTCAAGGAGTTTAAGGCCAGGGAACTTGACATAGGCAGGGAACTGATGAAGAAAGTCATCGAGAGTGAAGAAAAGAAATCAGGGAAAAGGACTGCTAAAGAGCTGACAGCGAAAGAGGAACAGGCCGTGACGGGCTGGAAATCTCGTACCCGTGATAATCAAAAAGAAGAAATAGTCGTGGGAAAATGTCCCAAATGCAGCGGAGACTTAGTTGTGAGATACAACAAAAAAACCGGTAAGAGGTTTGTCGGCTGCTCAAACTGGCCCAATTGTGACGTTACATACCCCCTCCTCCAGAGGGGGGAGATAATTCCAACGGGAAAAGTCTGTTCGGAATGTCGCAATGCCCCGGTGGTGAAAATTAGGGAAAGGGACAGGGAATATGAGATTTGCCTGAATATGAACTGCAAAAAAAGGAGGTACAGAAAAGGGGAACCTAAAGGGCTTCCTTCAAAAGCCTGAGCATTTTTGGCTTGAGCAAGATTTTTGGGTTCTTTATTAAAGCTTTGAAGACTTCCCTGTAATCTCCGGCAGCTATCCTTTCGGCATCTGCACCGCTTAATACCTGAATCGCTGCATCAAGCTCATCATCACTGAGCTTTTCACTTATCTGTCTGACTTTCAGTATTCTAAGAAGCTTTTGACCTTCTCCAGCCCACCATTCGTCGGTGTAACCCTTAAGCAGTTCAAGGTTTTCCTCGCTCAAAGCCCTGTCAATCCATTTGCTTGCTATTGTTGCCGCTTCCATGGCTTCGGCCATTCCCCCTCCGTGCATCGGGTTTACCTGCCTTGCCGCATCACCAACAACCACGACGTTATCTCTGACAAGCTCCTTCAAAAAGCCACCGACTGGAACGCCTCCAACATTAACCTCCAGAATTTTGGTTCCTTTTATGTTGTTCTCCTTGAGCCACTTTTCGAGATAGTACTTTGCTGTTTTTGGGTTGTCCCCATTAATTCCAATCCCAACGTTGGCTCTGTCCTCATCCTTTGGGAAGATCCATACGTAGCCCCTTGGAGCGACTTCATTTCCAAAGTAGAGGTGAATTATATCAGGATCAAACTCAAAATTCTCGATTATCATCTCGTATTCATATGCAGAATCAAGCTCGTGGGGGGGTAAAAAGCTATTTATTCCGGCCCACCTTGCGACCCTGCTCTCCACACCATCAGCGGCGACAATTACATCGGCGAAAATCTCTAAAGGTTCCCCCTCATGCCTGGCCTTAACCCCAGCTATTCTGCCTTCTCTTCGTATTAAACCAACGGCCTCTGTTTTCGCCATGACATCTGCTCCTGCCCTGGCTGCATAATAGGCAAGCATCTTATCGAAAACCTTCCTCTCCAAGATTACGCCGGCAACCCTGTCATACCTGATTTCAATCTTATAACCCCCCGGGGAGTATATGGCGGCACCGTAAATTTCCCTGTTTATAAAGCGCTTATCCATTGGAATGTCATACTTTTTGAAGTTTGCAATGCCCAGGCCTTCTCCACACCTCTTGGGTGAGCCGAGCTCGGCTTTTTTATCGATCATGAGAACCTTGTATCCTTTTTTGGCCAGATTCCTCGATAAAATTGGCCCCGCAATGCCTGCTCCAACAACCACGACGTCGTAATGCAGCTCCATTTCACTCAACCTCCTTAGCAACTAAAGCTCCAACTGGACAGGCTAAAACACAGAACTTGCATCCGATGCATCTTTCTGGAAAAAATTTCCACTCTTCGCTCTCGGTTATTATCGCTTCCTTTGGACATACTGCCACACAGGAACCGCAGAGATAGCACTTTTCCCTGTCAACTAATATTTTAACCTTCATGGTTCATCCCCATTATTCCTTCGCGATTTTTCTCAGCTTTTCTTCGTCTATCTTTATAATACTATCTTTTACTATTAACGGCACAATCCTGTTTAACTCCTCGGCTTTTTTGATAACTTCCCTCTCTTTAAGGTTTAGACGATCACTGATGCCTTCAACCGTAGCTTCCCCATGGAGTAACAGATAGTGAAGTATTGCCAGTTGGGTCATGTCACCGATTTCTTCTAAATAGCGCTCTTTTATGTTTTTCACGAGCATATCCCTATAGCTTTCAAGTGCTCTAAGGGCCTCCAAAAGATTCTCAAGCTCTTTGTTCGCATCGAGAAGATTGATGACCATGGACTGTAATGTATCGGGAGAAGGGTTAAGATTCTCAAAGTTAATTTCGAATCTTCTAAGATCCGGTTTTTCTTTCAATTTAATTCCCTTATACCAGAACAAATTGGGGGTAACGGTGACGACATAGGTGTTAGATAGTGTAATCTTGTAATATTTTCTTACTGGACCAATGAACTCCCCCTCTTTCTCATAGGATTTTAAGAGCCCCTCCCTTTCCATGATCTTAAGATGCTTTGATACCGCCGTTGATGAAACACTAACCTTATTGCTTAAAAGACTGAAATAACATTCAGTGCAAGTTAAGTGACTGAGTAAATCCCTCCTCACCTTATTTCCCAGAATGTAAAATATATCTGGTTCAGACATGTTCCCCACCTCCTCTAATTTGTAGCGTAAAGCTTATATAGTGTGCATCCAACCTTTGGTTGACAACTTTAGATTTGCAAACTTTATTAAAGTGTTACACTCTAAAGGTTATAAACCTTTAGCTTAAAGATTTGGAGGTGTTTGAAATGGGACTGATAAGTGATGGGGACAAGAAGGTTATTAGGGAGAAATTTTTCTCAAAACTGACCAACCCGGTCAAGCTCATCGTGTTCGTGGGTAAAGACAACTGTCAGTATTGCGAACAGCTAAAACAGCTCGTCCAAGAGCTTAGTGAGCTAAGTGATTTGGTAAGTTACGAAATCCACGACTTTGACACTGAAAAGGAACTTGCGGAGAAATACAGGATTGACAGAGCTCCAGCCGTAGTAATCACACAGAATGGAAAGGACTTGGGGGTTAGATACTTTGGACTTCCAGCTGGACATGAGTTTGGAGCATTCCTCGAGGACATAGTTGATGTGTCAAACGGCAAAACTGACCTGATGCCAGACACGAAGGAAACCCTCAAAAGCATTGACAAAGACGTTCGGATTTATGTCTTCGTAACACCAACATGCCCATACTGTCCAATGGCGGTTAGAATGGCCCACAAGTTTGCCATTGAGAACGCATTGGCTGGAAAGAACAAAATACTTGGAGACATGATTGAGGCCATAGAGTATCCTGACCTGGCAGACAGATACAATGTAATGGCAGTTCCAAAGGTCGTTATCCGTGTAAACGGAGAGGATAGAGTCGAGTTTGAGGGCGCTTATCCGGAGAAAATATTCCTTGAGAAGCTTCTTGAAGCCCTCGAATGATTTTTAAATTTTTACGGCGATGATGAGGATTTTCATAATCAAGGCAAACCATGCCCATACAAAAGCGGATTTCAGTCTAAAAGACCTGCCCGGAACAAGCGGTAGAATCGACCTGCTCTGCCGGAGCGTCAACTCCGCATTTTTACTCTCTCATGGTTTTCGTAAAAATGTTAGGGTTTGGCTAAACTTAAATGGTCCGCCGGATCCACCTAAAACCATTCGATTTGAAGGTTATGAGATCAGGCCTAAAACAATAAATCCGGATGAGAGAAGCATTGCAAAGTTGATAACCAAGGCACTGGTAGCTGGTGAAAAAATAAGGGAGCCCAGCAAAGAGCACCAGGTCCTACCTGGAATTTACATCAGCAATTTAACCTTTGAACATGTGGTAAGAAAAACCATCAAGATTGCAAAGCTCTACTATCTTCACGAGGAGGGCAAACCAATAACCGAGGTTAACTTTAAAGGAAACGTTGCATTTGTTCTCGGGGATCACATTGGACTTACTGAAGAGGATGAAGCTTTTCTTGAGGACATAGCAGAAAAAGTCAGCGTTGGCAGAAAGAGTTACCTAACCTCACACGTCATTGCTTACGTTAACATCTACCTTGATAATCTGAGGATTTAGCTTTCCTTTTCGAATTCAAGCTTTAATGCTGTGTGCTCCTGCTTAATTTTCTCTACAAGCTGTGAAATCTCATCACTTAACTCCTTCAGCTTTTCTGACAGCTTGCTGAGTTCTTCAATTACAAGTTCGAGAGCTTTCTCGCTCTCCTCTATCTCCCGCATGGCCTCTGCAAGTTTCTCTTCCTCCTCCTTTTTATACACCTCCACCCTCAGGCTGTCATAGTTCCATTCAATTCTTCCATCTTTGATCTCAAACTCCACTTCAATCCTTATAACGTCCTCCTTTTTCACGCCCATCTCCTGGAACTTGCTAAAGAGGTGCTGATTGAGCTCTGCCGCGGCCCTCACAACCTCTTCCGGATTAGCCTTTCCTCTCGTAATTGCAAATAGAACTTTTCTCACTTTGTTTGCATAACCGGCCGCCCTAACAAAACCAGTTACAAGACGGGGCATGCTCATCACCACATCCTTTTTATATTTTAAGCTGTATAAATCACTATCGGTGGGTTTCATGAACATTCTAATTTTTGGACCCCCCGGAAGTGGAAAATCCACCCATTCGAGGAGGATTGTGGAAAGATATGGCCTAAAATACATATCCTCGGGAGACATAATCAGGGCAGAGATACGGAAAGGAACCACGCTTGGGAAGGAGATGGAAAAATACCTGGCAAGGGGTGATCTAATTCCCGATACCGTTGTTAACACCCTCGTTCTCTCAAGGTTGAGGCGAACAAGAAACCACTTCATAATTGACGGCTATCCCAGGACAGCGGAGCAGGTTCTGGCTTTGGAGAACTATCTTTATGATCACGGGATAAGACTCGATGCCGCCATTGACATATATATCTCGAAGGAGGAAAGCATCGAGAGAATAAGTGGAAGAAGAATATGCAACCACTGCGGGGCTGTGTATCACGTTAAATACAAACCATCAAAGATTCCGGGAAAATGCGATGTGTGTGGCGGTGAATTAATCCAGCGAGAGGATGATAGACCCGAGATAGTTGGCAGGAGATACGATATTTATACCAAAAACATGGAGCCCATAATAAAATTCTACCAGAAACAGGGAATATACGTTCAAATCAACGGTCACGGAGGAATTGAAGAGGTCTGGGAAAGAATCAGGCCTCTCTTGGATTACATCCACAACAGGGAGAAAAAGAGAAAAGAGCACGAATGAAGGTGAGCCCAATGAAAGTGAAGTTTTACTCCACATTGAGAGACTTAACCGGAAAGAAGGAGGTTGAAATCAGTGTAGCAAGAACCGTAAGGGAACTCCTGGAAAAGCTTGATGAAATGTTTTCAGGAATTAAGAAAGAGTTAATCGATGAAGACGGCGATGTCAACGGCATGATACTTGTAAATGGACGTAACATTGTTCACTTAAAGCTCTGGGATACCGAGCTAAAGGAGGATGATACAATCCATATATTCCCTCCGGCCGGTGGTGGTTAATGGTGATGTAGAGCCTAAAGCCGGAGGGCTCGAGATTTAAGATGGCCCAATACTTCGACAAAATTGCTCACCGGTATGATGCATGGTATCAAACGAAGGCTGGATGGTACGTTGATCGAACCTTCCATGATTAAAAACAGAAAGAGAAAAGGCACTGGATTTAGGTTGCGGTGCTGGAAATTACACCCTTGAACTCTATAAAAGTGATTGGGGTTGATCTGAGTCAAGAGATGCTCAAAATTGCCAAGGCCAAAATCCCAAATGCTCTTTTCATTCGAGCTGATGCATATAACTCGCCATTCAAAAAAGAAGTTTTTGATTTGGTACTGAGCGTCACAATGTTTGAGCATGAACCTGAAAAAGTTCTAAATGAGGTACATAGAGCATTAAAATCGGGTCCTCATCGGAACCATTGATGGACGAAGCCTATGGTTCATTTTTAAAGGGCTCAAAAGTATTTTTGTTGAAACGGCATACAGATATGCTCCTGAATTGGAACAAAAATTGAAGGAACAGCGTAAAGCCACGGGACAAAGGCTAACCCTGCTTGTAAATCACGTACTCCTTGTCCGCTATGAACACGGGCTCAATTCTCCTCCCCCTGACAATCACCTTATCAGCCCCGTATTTTTGTTTGAGATTCTCTATGTATTGGGCAAAGACTTGAGGCATTTCCGCATTTACCGTTATTCTGTTTACGCCGGCTTTAACTGAAATGCCCTCCTTAACCGGAACATACTTTATGATGTCCATGTGAGGCTCAAACGCTGCATTTTCATCTTCGTTGCTCTTTCCCTGTGTTCTAACAAGGTATATTATTGTTGCCCTTAAATATAGGTTAACCTTATAGTCCCTGTCAAATTCAGCCGTGAGCTTGAGCTTTCCGCTTTGGCCTTCTTTTAAAACATATATAGGATTAACTGGCTCCCCATTCAGCGTTGGAATATCAGCCAACACTCCAACCGGACCTTTTTGGATTAGCACAAGCTCATATTTGGTTGCATTTGGGACACTTAGTGTTACCTCAACCGGCTTTTCGTTGAGGTGGTCTATGCTAACGTTGGTTGCGATTACCTCATCGGCTATCAGCTTTCCATCCCTGTATGCCCTGAGCTTTATTGTGGCATCCTTCACGTCCCTACCAAACGCCGAGATGTAGAGCTTCGCTTTATACTCCCCCGGCTCAAGCTTTTTGACCGAAACCCATGTCCCGTTTTTGTATACGTCTATTCTGTAGACTATGAATGGATAGAACTCATAAACGTTTATATCCCCCGTTGACTTAACAAGCTGGAAGTTTGGAACTCCATTCCCACCCAAAAACGCCATTCTGAAGAAGTTGCTGAATGCAACTTTTTGGTATGCTAGGATCGCGTAATTCGGGAATATCCACACAACCCCTGGATAGGTGCCCTGTCCGTTGATAACTTCCCCTGTCTGAACAAATATACTCTGTATGGGTTCAAGCTGTTGATTCTCAATCTGGATTACAACTCTCTTGGTTCCATTTTCTTCGAGTACCCTTATGAA
>DQUR01000018.1 GCA_015662175.1 Thermococcus paralvinellae
AGCTTGGCAATGCCCAAAGAAAATGCGGTCAGCATTGAAGATATGGAGGGCTTTAGAATCGCCACCAAATATCCAAACCTTACGAGGAAGTTCTTCGAGGGGAGAGGGGTGGAGGTTGAGGTGATTAAGCTACATGGAAGCATCGAGCTCGCTCCAAAAATTGGGATAGCTGACGGGATAGTTGACATAGTCGAGACTGGAAACACGCTGAGGACCAACGGGCTGGTTGAGGTTGAAAAGATAATGGATGTTTCTGCTCTGCTTTTGGTGAATAGAATTTCTCAAAAGACCAGGTTTGATGAGATTAATGAACTCGTTTTAAAAATTAAGGAGGTCACCAAAGATGGACCTGGAAAGTTACGTGGCTGAGATTTTAAGGGATATAAGGAGAAGGGGCATCGAGGCGGTAAAGGAATACTCAAAAAGGTTTGACGGCTTTGATGGGAAGTTTTTAGTTGGTGAGGAGGAGTTTGAAGAGGCTGAAAGACTGATCCCGGAAAAAGACAGGGAAATAATTCAAAGAATAATTGAGCGCGTGAGGGAATACCACGAAAAGCAACTCGAAAACGATAGGATCTACATAAAAAACGCCTCACTTTATGGAATAATCTACAAGCCGATTAGGAGAATTGGCATTTACGTCCCAGGTGGAAAGCCTCTGCCTTCAACGCTCATAATGGTCGGGGTTCCGGCAAGGATTGCTGGTGTAAAGGAGATAGCAGTTACAACACCGCCCAAAAATGACAGAGTTAATCCCTACGTTCTCTACGTTGCAAGGCTCCTCGGCATTAAGGAAGTTTACAAACTTGGAGGGATTCAGGCGATTGGGGCGATGGCCTATGGCATTGGCATGAAGAAAGTTGATAAAATCTTCGGTCCAGGCAATAAGTTCGTGAATGAGGCAAAGAGGCAGGTTTTCGGTGTTGTGGGAATCGACTGCTTGGCCGGACCATCGGAGATAGCGGTCATAGCGGATGAGACAGCGGATAAGGAGTATGTTCTGTACGATTTGCTTTCTCAATTAGAGCACGGAAAGGACTCAAAGGCTTGGCTCTTAACGACTTCAAGAGAGCTCGCCGAGTTCTGCAGAAGGGACGGCATAGAGGTAATGCTCTGCGAGAGCTTAGAAGAATGTGCCAAAAAAGCTAACGAGATAGCTCCAGAACACTTGGAGATAATCACAGAGGAACCCCTGAAACTGCTGGACTTAATAGAAAATGCCGGAGCCATCTACCTTGGACCATACACACCGGTGCCAGCCGCTGACTACTTTCTTGGCGTTAACCACGTCTTGCCCACGGGAGGAGCAGCGAAGTTCAGCGGGGTTTTAACCGTAATGGACTTCATGAAAAGGATAAGCCTGGCCTACGTGAGCAGGGAGGAATTCCTGAGTGAGCGCTATCTCGGGATCAGACTAGCTGAGATTGAGGGAATGGAGATGCACAAAAGGAGCATGGAGGTTAGAAAATGAGGCGCAAAACGAAAGAGACCGACATAGTTGTGGAGCTTGGTGCTGAAGGGAAAATAGAAACAGGCGACAAAATTCTCGATCACCTCCTCACCGCTTTATTCTTTTACATGCGTGAGAAGGCCAGCGTTAAGGCCAGCTATGATCTGAGACACCACCTGTGGGAAGACTTAGGTATAGTCCTCGGGGAGGAACTCAAAGGGAAAATCAAAGGCAGAAAGATAGCGCGCTTTGGTAACGCAATAATGCCGATGGACGATGCACTGGTTCTGGTAGCTGTCGATGTCTCAAGGCCCTACCTGAACCTTGAGCTTGATTTTAAGGAAGAGGAAGAAGGGTTTAGCCTCGCTCTGGTCAGGGAGTTCCTCTGGGCCCTTGCAAGAACGCTAAATGCTACGATCCACGTGAAACAATTAGCTGGAGTGAATGCGCATCACATAATTGAGGCTACATTCAAGGGGCTCGGTGTTGCTCTAAGGCAGGCTTTAAGCGAAAGTGAGCGTTTGGAGAGCACAAAGGGGGTGCTTTAATGATTGCCATAGTCGATTTAGGGATTGGTAACCTAGCCAACGTGAGAAAGGCTTTAGATGGGGTCATTACAAGCGACCCCTATGAAATAGAGAAAGCTGAGAAAATAGTTTTGCCCGGCGTTGGAAACTTTGGAGCTGTGATGGAGAAGCTTGAGCCCTTGAGAGGAGTCATCTTAGATGCCATAAACGACGGGAAGCCGTTCCTTGGCATATGTCTCGGCCTTCAGCTACTCTTTGAGTGGAGCGAGGAGAGCGAAGGCAAAGGCTTAGGTGTATTCAAGGGCAACGTTGTGCGCTTTAAGGGCGTTAGAACACCGCACATTGGCTGGAACCAAGTATGGCAGAAAAAAGACTGTCCACTTTTTGAGGGAATAAAGGACGGGGCTTACTTCTACTTTGTCCACTCCTATTATGTGAATCCAGCGGATGAGAGCATAATTGCAGGGGTTACGGATTATCAATCGAAGGGAAACGAAGTGATCTTTACATCAGCAGTGTGCAAAGACAATATCTTTGGCGTTCAATTCCACCCGGAGAAGTCAAGTAGAGCCGGATTGAGGTTGTTGGCAAACTTCAGGAGGCTGTGATATGAGAATTTATCCCGCCATTGACTTAATGGATGGAAAAGCGGTTCGCCTCTACAGGGGGAGGAAGGATAAAGTGAAAGTTTATGGTGATCCAGTGGAGATAGCAGGGGTTTTTGCTGAATACGTTAATAAAATCCACATTGTTGACTTGGATGGAGCTTTTAGCGGAAAGCCTCAAAATCTCGATGTTGTTAAGCGAATAATAGAGGAGACGGGACTGAGGATTCAGCTTGGGGGAGGCTTTAGGGATTACGAGAGCATAGCAAAGGCCTATGAAATTGGTGTTGAAAACGTCATCATCGGCACGAAAGCCTTTGACTTCGAATTCCTGGAGAAAATAATTGGGGATTTTAATGGCATAACCGTCAGCCTGGATGCAAGGGGTGGGAGAATAGCAGTAAAGGGATGGCTTGAGGAAAGCTCGCTGAAAGTTGAAGAAGCCTATGAAATGCTCAGAAAATACGTTAAAAGGTTTATTTACACGGCAATCGAAAGGGATGGCACTTTAACGGGGATAGAAAGCATAGAGCGGTTCTGGAAGGGGGAGGAGTTTATATACGCCGGTGGCGTCTCAAGCGTAGGCGATGTGCTAAAGCTTAGGGAGATTGGATTCTCGGGGGTAATAGTGGGGAAAGCCCTGTATGAGAATAAGGTTGGATTGGAAGAACTCTTGGAGGCTTTAAAATGCTAGCCAGGAGGGTTATCGCTGCTCTTGACATAAAAAAAGGCAGAGTGGTCAAAGGGATAAAGTTTCAGAACATCAGGGATGCCGGGGATCCGATAGAACTGGCAAAGCGCTACGAGGAGGAGGGAATAGACGAGATAGTTTTCCTGGACATTACTGCATCCTATGAAAAAAGAAGGATTCTCCTTGATCTGGTTAAGAGGGTGGCTGAAGAGATTTACGTCCCGTTTACGGTTGGCGGAGGAATTAAGAGCGTTGAAGAAATAAGGGAGATAATCAAGAGTGGCGCCGATAAGGTTTTCCTCAACACTGCCGCAGTGGACAATCCAGGGCTCGTTAAGCGGGCATCGAAGGTCGTCGGCTCCGCAAATTTGGTGATAGCGATTGATGCAAAGTGGAATGGAAAATATTGGGAAGTCTATACTCATGGGGGAAGGAAGGCCAGGGGAATTGATGCTATAGAGTGGGCAAAGGAAGTTGAGCGCTTAGGAGCTGGAGAAATTCTGCTCACGAGCATGGACACCGACGGAACACAGCGGGGCTTTGACATTCCGCTAACTAAAGCGGTTGTTGAAGCTGTTGATATTCCTGTTATTGCCTCGGGCGGTGCAGGAAGTCCAGAGCACTTTTATGAAGCGTTTAAAATCGGGGCAACCGCAGCTTTAGCCGCTTCAATATTCCACTACGGGAAATACACGGTCAGGGAGTTGAAAGAGTATCTGACTGAAAAAGGCATCCCCGTAAGGATGGAGTGATGAGAATGAAGGGGCTAATCGAGAAGGTTAACTGGGAGAAGAGCAACGGAATTGTCCCCGTTGTTGTTCAGAGCATGGAAGGAGAGGTTTTAACGCTGGCCTATATGAACAGGGAAGCGTTGAAAAAAACACTTGAAACCGGTTACGCCCACTACTATTCAAAGAGCCAAAGGCGGATCAGGATGAAGGGTGAAGTCAGCGGGAACGTCCAGAAAGTTAAGGAGATAAGGGTGGACTGCGACAACGATGCGTTGCTTTTGATAGTTGAAGCTCATGGCCCCGCGTGTCATACGGGAAACAGGAGTTGCTTCTACCGTAAACTGGGCGAGCCTGAGAATACTGTCGGTGGGGTGGATTACTCGCTGACGATTCTGAGGGAACTGGAGGAGCTGATAAAACAGAGGAAAGAAAAGCCCGTTGAGGGTTCATACACATCAAAGCTGTTCGCTGAAGGGAAGGAAAAGATTTACAAAAAATTCGGTGAGGAGGCAATTGAGGTTCTTGTTGCAGAAGGCAGGGAAAGGATAATCCATGAAACCGCGGATTTACTCTATCATCTGCTGGTTTTGCTCGTCCACAATGGTATAAGCCTTGGTGAGGTTATGAAAGAGTTGAGGAGGCGCAGGAGATGAGGATTAAGGAGTTTGTAAAGACCTTCCGGCCGTATAAGGTCCTAGAGGGGAATTACAGGATATGGCTCGATAAGAACGAAAATCCCTTTGATCTACCGCTGGAGATAAAGGAAGAAATCTTTAAGGAGCTCAAGAAAGTCCCATTCAACCGCTATCCACACATAACCTCAATGCCCCTCAGGGAAGCAATTGCGGAGTTTTATGGAGTCAGCCCGAAGAACGTTGCCGTTGGCAACGGTGGGGATGAGCTCTTGAACTATTTGACCAGAATCTTTGACGGGAATTACGTGGTTACAACGCCCCCAACTTTTGCAATGTACAATTTCTATGCAAGGCTGAATGGAATCCCCGTTGTGGAGGTTCCCCTCAAGAGGGGTTTCATTATCGATGGTGAAAAAATTGCTGAAAAAGCTCAAAAAGCCTGTGTGGTGTTCATAGCCTCCCCAAACAACCCAACGGGAAATGTTCAGCCAAGGGAGGAGATACTGAAAGTTCTTGACACCGGAGTGCCAGTCGTTATAGATGAAGCGTATGCTGAATTTTCAGAAAAAAGCTACATTGATTTACTTGACGAATACGAGAACCTAATCATTTTGAGGACTTTCTCAAAGGCTTTCGGCTTGGCCGGAATAAGGGCAGGTTATCTTTTGGCAAGTGAAAGCGTTGTTGATGCCCTCTACCGGATAAAATCCCCCTTCAGCCTGAATGTGCTTACAATGACAGCCGCGAGGGTGATGCTAAACCACTATGATTTAGTTAAACAGAACATCAATTACATAGTTAAAGAGCGTGAAAGGATTTATCAAGAATTCAAAGAGTACACATATCCCAGTGAAGCTAACTTCTTGCTAATGAAGCTTGATGCCTACGAATTTTTGCTTGAAAGAGGGATTGTGGTGAGAAAGCTTGACGGTCTGTTAAAGGGGCATATAAGGGTTACCGTTGGCAAAAAGGAGGAAAACGATGAGCTTATTAAAGCCCTGAAGGAGTTTGTTGAAAATGTGGGTGATATTTGATGTTGACGGTGTTCTCATAGACGTGAGGGAAAGCTACGATCTGGCAACGAAGATGACCGTGGAGTACTTCCTCAAAGAGCTCGGCAAGGATTATGAAATCAGCCTGGACTTAATCAGAAAACTGAGACGGAAGGGAGCTTTCGGAGACGATTTTAAGGTTAGCGAGGCGTTGATACTATTTGCGATGGCCGGAGACGTTGAAGGACTCATTGAGGAGTTTCCTGAGGGCGAAGGGATAGGATGGGTGAGGGCAAGGTTTGGAAAGGTAATTAATACACGGAGCATTGAAAGGATCTTCAACACGTTCTATCTTGGTGAGTGCTACAAAGAGAGGGCTTTTGACTTTGATGGGCTCTGGAAGAGGGAAAAACCTATGGTGAGAAGGGAGTTGCTGGAAA
>DQUR01000244.1 GCA_015662175.1 Thermococcus paralvinellae
TTAGATGGCAGTTCCTCTGGAAGAGAGAAGTAAGCCACAATCTCAAGGATTCTCGCTACAAGAATTATTAGCAATCCAATGAGTATTATTAAAGTCAAAGCACCTATGAAATAAAGTAATCCCGTCGTTTTAAAGAGATCAACATCTGTGTACTCAGCTATCAGTTCATAGCTTTTCTTGAGATAGTAAGAGCCGAGCGAGAACAGAATCCAGAATATTATAAAGCCAACGAGAATGCTGCCTATGATTGCCATTATTGCTCCAAAATCTTGCATTTCATGTTCAAACGCCCTTGGGCCACCCATTGCTATGATTGATGTTCCCAGAACTGCTACGATAGCAATTATCAGGGCAACAAATGCACCAACTTGAAGTATAAACGAAATCAAGTAGTTTTTGAAAATCGTCTCATCACCAGCTTCATCCGCAATCTCCTTCACCGCCAGAAGAATAAGCACAATACCAACTATGCTCAACACACTGCCTAGGCCTAGCTTTGGAATTGCATCCCCAATTAGTGCTAAAATCGCACCAATCCCACCATAAGTTTTTGCCTGACTTAGTGCCATGGTGACCACCAAATTTAAATTACCAGTTCACGGATATAACCCTTTCTCTTTGCAAGTTGAAAATAGTACAGCAACTTTAAAAACCTAAGCTCCAAGCTTTGGTAGGTGGGAAAATGACATATTGGACAAGCGAGGACAACGTTGCCGGAGAAATAGGGATTGCGTTATTCATAATTTTGCCAACCATCGGGTGCTACCGTTATAGAATTGGAAAAGCCTGCTACATGTGCTCCTATCCGGCATCCGCTCCTAAAAGCCCGTGGAGTCAGGAGGAGATAATTGACTACGTTGGGAAAGCCCTTGAAAAGATTGAAGGCAGAGAGAGAGTCGCTGTGAGGATTTTTACTTCCGGAAGCTTTCTTGATGACGGTGAGCTTAAACCAGAGACAAGGAAGAAAATCTTCAAACTTTTGGCTGAGTATGATAACATTGAGGAAATTGTGATTGAGTCAAGATCAGAGCTTGTGAGATACGATGCCGTTAAGGAGCTTGCCGATATCGTGAAGGACAAGCATTTTGAAGTTGCCATAGGCCTTGAGACTGCAAACGATGACATAGCTGACGTGAGCATAAACAAGGGAAACACCTTCAGACAGTTTGTTAGGGCCAGTGGGGAGATAAGAAGGGCCGGTGCAAAGGTTAAGGCGTATCTCCTCTTAAAGCCGATTTTCTTAAGCGAGAGAGATGGAATTGGGGACATAAAAGAGAGCATAAGAAAGGCCCACCCCTATACGGACTCATTCTCCATAAACGTCACAAATATTCAGAAGGGAACCGCATATGAAAGACTCTGGGAGAAAAATGAGTACAGACCCCCCTGGTTATGGAGCGTTGTTGAAGTCTTGAAATGGGCTAAAAAAACCTATCCAGAAAAAAGAATCCTAAGTGATCCAGTAGGTGCGGGCTCGAAGAGAGGTCCCCACAACTGTGGGGAATGCGATAGAGTGATTGCCAACGCAATAAGAAAGTTTTCAGTAACCCAGGAAACCAAATATCTTGAAAATCTTGACCATAAATGCAAAGCTGAATGGAATTATATAATACGAGAAGGAATTTTAGACTGGCAGTTAATCACTTACTGATTTTCTCTATCTTTACATTCGCAAAAGGAAGTTATTACAAAACTCTCCCAAAAAGTATTCATTTGCATTGTCAAAACTGCCAGATAAACTCTCAAAGTTCTTTTTTCAATGCACAAAGGTGTATAGTGTTCAGTTTAGGCGATGCCACACTCTTAGTTTTCGAAAGCTTTAAATGTTTTACATACGTAAAAATACTGATCGATTTGTGGGTGGTGGTTATGGTTGAAATTAAAAAGGAAAACTTCCTCGTGATAGGGAAAACCGAAAACGTGGAAATTGACGTGGATACTTTTCTCTGCAAAGGTTGCGGAATCTGCGTTGAGCTCTGCCCAAGAAAGGTCTTTGAATGGAGCAAAGAGCTGAGCGAAAGAGGTGTGCATTATCCGGTTCCAGCCCACGCTGACAAGTGCGTCAGGTGCAAGCTCTGCGAGCTACTCTGCCCCGACTTTGCTATGGCTGTCAGGTGGTAGCTATGATCATCCGAGGCGATGAACCGGAGCAAATTGCCCTTCTGAAAAAGCTTTACCCTAAGGGGAATTATTTCATGCAAGGTGATGAGGCAATAGCCTATGGAGCAATCTTTGCAGGCTGCAGGTTTTACGCTGGCTATCCAATAACGCCAGCGAGTGAAATTGCCGAGACTATGGCAAGGGAGTTGCCAAAGGTTAGGGGCTATTACATCCAAATGGAGGACGAGATTGGAAGTATTGCCGCCATCATTGGTGCTTCTTGGACAGGATTAAAATCAATGACCGCTACGAGTGGTCCTGGGTTCAGTTTGATGATGGAAAATCTTGGCTATGCCATCATGACCGAAACCCCAATAGTTGTTGTTGATGTCCAGAGAAGCGGACCCTCAACTGGACAGGCAACAAAAGGGGCCCAAGGAGACTTTTTCCAGGCAAGGTGGGGAACTCATGGAGACCACCCAATTGTCGCCATCTCACCAATAAGTGTTGAGGACTCATTCTGGGAAACGATAAGGGCATTCAACATCTCCGAAAAGCTTAGGATTCCCGTTGTTCTGCTTACCGATGGTGTAATTGGACATGCAAGGGAGCAAATCAGAATTCCAGATCCAGAGGAAGTTGAGATAGTTTACAGAAAGCTTCCCAAAAATGAGGAAGAGGCTAAATACCCATTCGGCGACGTCGATGGTTCCCTTGTCCCACCAATGCCCCTCTTTGGTCACGGCTATTTCACCCATGTAACAGGTTCAACTCACAAGGAGACAGGATTGAGAGACGTTTACACTCCTGAGGTGCATATAAAGCTCGTAAACCGTTTGCACAAGAAGGTTGAGAAGCATGAAAAGGAGATTGAAAAGTGGGAAGAGCACTTCACCGACGACATGGAGATCCTCGTTATAAGCTGGGGAGTCTCGGCAAGGCCATCCTTTGGTGCCGTTCTCAGGGCGAGGGAGGAAGGCATAAAAGTTGGACTCTTCATCCCAAAGACTGTCCATCCCTTCCCAGGTAGAAGGGTTAAGGAGCTTGCAAGAAAAGTTAGGGCAATTCTCGTCCCAGAGATGAATCTTGGACAGCTAATCCTTGAGGTGCAACGCTATGTGAATGATGACGTAATTCTAAAAGGGGTTAACAAGATTGGTGGGGTTCCTTTAACGGTTGAGGAAATTCTCCGCGAGATAAGGGGTGTGTGGGATGGCTGAGAAGACCAAATATAAAATGGCAAGATACCTGAGAAAAGAAGCCCTGCCAACGGCCTTATGCCCCGGCTGTGGTGGTGGAACTGTTCTCAATGCCTTTGCAAATGCAATTGACCAGCTCAAGCTTGACCCGAGAGATTTGGTTGTTGTGAGCGGAATTGGCTGCTCGGCTTGGATTGCCTCACCATATTTCCTGGCTGACACCCTTCACACAACTCACGGAAGGGCAATAGCCTTTGCAACGGGTGTTAAGGTTGGCCTACCGGACAAAAAAGTCGTTGTGATAAGCGGAGACGGCGATTTAGCTGGAATCGGAGGGAATCACCTCATCCACGCCGCGAGAAGAAACATTGATATAACCGTCATCCTTGTGAACAACTTTATCTACGGAATGACCGGTGGCCAAGTTGCCCCAACAACACCCTTCGGTGCCAGAACGACAACGACACCCTACAGAAACATCGAGCATCCTTTAAACATAGCGGAAGTTATAGCTGAGGCAGGAGCAAGCTATGTTGCAAGATGGACAACTGCTCACGTTTACCAGCTTATAGAGAGCATGAAGAAAGCCCTCCAGGTGAAGGGCTTCTCACTCGTTGAGGCCATCTCACAGTGTCCGGTCCAGTTTGGAAGGAGAAATAAGATGAAGGAGCCAGCTGAGATGCTCAGATGGTTCCTCAAGAACTCCATACCGATAAGCAAGGCAAAAAACATGAGCAGGGAAGAACTGGAAGGCAAATTTGTAATTGGTGAATTCGTCAACAGACAGAGACCGGAGTTCACGGAAGAGCTTAACAAACTGATTGAGGAACTTACTGGGCAAAGTGGCCCGGGTGATGAAAATGCAGATTAGGCTGGCTGGTGTAGGTGGACAGGGTGTTGTTTTGGCCGGTGTAATTTTAGGTGAAGCCGGTGCAATTGAAGGATTAAACGTTGTTCAAACTCAAGATTACAGCTCGGCAAGTAGGGGGGGACACTCAACAGCAGATGTGATCATATCAAAAGAACCGATCTACGACCTAATTGTTACCAAGGCCGATGTTCTTGTGGCTTTAGCTCAGCTCGGCTACAGCACTACAAAGGGCTCACTTAAAAAGGAAGGGCTTTTAATAGTTGACACAGACTTAGTCAAGCCCGATAGGGAGTTTATTGGGGCTCCTTTTACAAGGCTGGCAGAGGAAAAAACGGGTACAGCTTTAACTGTGAACATGGTTGCTCTTGGATATTTGGTCGCCAAAACTGGGATCGTCAAGAAGGAGAGCGTTGAAAAGGCCATAGGGAGGAGAGTCCCAAAAGGAACCGAGGAGATTAATTTAAAAGCCTTTAGGGTTGGTTATGAGGAGGGATTGAGATGAAATACCCATTCCCGGTTGGCAAAAGTGATTTTATACAAGGCGATGAGGCCATAGCAAGGGCAGCTATTTTAGCTGGCTGTAGCTTTTATGCAGGTTACCCGATAACCCCTGCAAGCGAGATTTTTGAAGCAATGGCCCTCTACATGCCTCTCGTTGATGGTGTAAGCATACAGATGGAAGATGAGCTGGCAAGCATTGCCGCCATCATTGGTGCTTCGTGGGCCGGGGCCAAAGCAATGACCGCTACAAGTGGTCCCGGGTTCAGCTTAATGATGGAGAACTTGGGTTACGCTATTATGACCGAAACCCCAATAGTTGTTGTTGATGTACAGCGAAGCGGGCCCTCAACCGGTCAGCCCACTTTAGCGGCACAGGGGGATGTCATGCAGGCAATTTGGGGGACTCACGGAGATCACAGTTTAATAGTGTTAACCCCAGCAACTGTGCAGGAGGCTTTTGACATGACCATCAGGGCATTCAACTTGGCTGAAAAATACAGGACACCCGTTATTCTACTCACGGATGCCGAGGTTGGACACATGCGTGAGCGTGTAAATATTCCAAATCCAGAGGATATAGAACTGGTTTACCGTAAGTTACCGGCAAATGAGGAGGAGGCAAAGTATCCATTTGGCGATATCCACGGTGATTTAATACCTCCAATGCCAATCTTTGGAAAGGGATACCGCACCTACGTCACTGGACTCACCCACGATGAGAGGGGAAGACCAAGGACGGTGGATGCTGAAATCCACCGCAAACTTGTTGAGAGAATCGTGAACAAGATTGAAAGGAACAAGGAGGATATCATTGATTTCGAGATCTTTGAGCTTGATGATGCTGATGTGGCAATAGTAAGCTACGGAATCGTTGCCCGTTCTGCGATTAGAGCTGTAAAAATGCTCCGCAATGAGGGGGTTAAGGCGGGACTGCTCAAGCTCAACGTTGTCTGGCCATTCGACTTTGAGATGATTGAAAAGGTGGCCGAGCGGGTTCATGCAATCTACGTCCCAGAGATGAACCTTGGTCAGCTGTATCACCTTGTTAAGGAAGGGGCAAACGGAAAAGCGAGGGTTGAGCTTATTCCAAAGATCGGTGGGGAAGTCCACACACCCCAGGAGATCGTTAAAGCCGTTAAGAGGTGTGAGAAATGTATCTGAAGGTCAGCTATGAAATTAGAGATAAATATCTAAGGAAGGACATGCTTCCAACGATTTTCTGTCCTGGCTGTGGAATCGGTTCAGTTTTACAGTACACACTCAGGGCAATTGATGAGCTCGGCTGGAGCAAGGAGGAGGTGGTCTGGGTAAGCGGAATTGGATGTTCATCGAGAGTTCCAGGTTATGTAGACTTTGACGGCCTCCACACAACCCACGGAAGGGCATTGGCATTTGCCACTGGAATAAAGATGGCGAATCCGAATCTAAAGGTTATAGCATTTATGGGCGATGGCGATACAGCGGCAATTGGTGGGAACCATTTCATCCATGCAATAAGGAGAAACCTCGACATCACCGTGATCCTAATTAACAACTTCACCTACGGAATGACCGGCGGTCAGGTTGCCCCAACTACCCTCAAGGGTCTCAGGGGAACAACAGCCCCATATGGGAGCTTTGAGAATCCATTTGACATTGCCGAACTTGCCGTTGCCGCCGGGGCAAACTACGTCGCAAGGTGGACCGTCTTTAACTACATTCAGGGGATAAACAGCATAAAGAAAGCCCTACAAAAGAGAGGCTTTAGCTTAGTTGAGTTCCTCTCACCATGTCCCATCAGCTTTGGAAGGAGAAACAGAATGAAAACCGCTCCCGAACTAATAAGGTGGTACAACAAGATTACAGTTCCAATCAGCAAAGCCAAGAACATGAGTCCAGAAGAGCTTAAGGATAAGATCGTCATTGGCGAGTTTGTTGACAGGGACAGGCCGAGCTTAGATGAGGAATATGAGGAGTACAAGAAAAGGGCAAAGGAAATGATGGGGTGGGAGGAATGAGAAAGGAAATCCTCATCAGCGGTTTTGGTGGTCAGGGTGTCATTCTCGCAAGCGTAATACTTGGAAGGGCCGCGGCAGTCTATGAAGGCCTCTATGCGGTGCAGACCCAGTCATATGGTCCCGAATCAAGAGGGGGGGCAAGTAGGGCGGAGGTGGTTATAAGCGATGAACCAATTGATTACCCCAAAACCCTACATCCAGATTACGCCATATTTTTCTCCCAGGAAGCATATCAAAAGTATCTTAGTCAGCTGAAAGAAGGGGCTGTGCTGATTCTTGAAAGGGACCTAATCCCACGTAGAAACGAAGAAGTTGAGAAGAACCTCAATCTCAAGGTTTATGCTCTCCCGCTTACTGAGATTGCCGAGGAAACGACGGGACTTAGTTTGACAATGAACATACTAACGTTAGGATTCTTCGTCGCATTAACTGGAATTGTGAGCAGGGAAGCGATAGAAAAGGCTGTCTTGGACGCTGTTCCGAAAGGAACAGAACAGATAAACTTGAAAGCTCTTCACAAAGGATTTGAACTTGGAGAAAAAGCTTTGAAAGGGGAGCTTTAATTTTTGCTTTTTCTAAGTTTGTCTTTAATTTTGTTCGCACGGAAACTTTATCAACCATTGCCCTTAACTACGAACATGTTAATCAACGAAACCAAGAACAAAGTCTGGCACGGAAAAGTTAAATTGGCGGACACCTTTTTCAGGCGGTTTAAAGGGTTAATGTTCACTCCCAATGTCAATTATGCCCTTGTATTTATTTTGCCAGCCGAAACAAAGGCAAACGCTTCAATACACACGTTCTTCATGCTTCAAAGCATTGATGTGATATTTCTAAACTCGGCTAAGGAGGTTGTTGATTTCAAGAAGGCCAAACCATGGCGTGTTTATATGCCCAGAGAGGCCGCAAAATACGTCATTGAAGGTCCCTCTGGAATCATCCATGCCCTTGAAGTGGAAATCGGGGACAGAATAAACTGGATGGTGGAGAATAAAACGAAAAAGGCTGTGCCTTCACCAAGCAATATTATCAACGGGAGCCCATTTAAAAGGATTAACAGGACAATAGGTCTGCTGAACCGCTTAATGAATTCCGAAATCATGCCACCCTAAAGTCAATTGCAACGTTATACTGACGGGGAGCGTATGGTCTCACTTTCCTTTCCTCGATGAATTCAACTCTTCTCCCGAGCTTTTTCGCAATGGTCTCGATTTTCCTTTCATGTTCCTCGAACGGATTGCCTTCATGGGAGAACCCATAATAATGGATCACCCCCCCCTCATTTATGCTCAGCATAGCCTCCCTTAAGAATTCATGTGCAAACTTTGGGAGGTTCATGATTATCCTATCAGCTTTAATCTGGCCGGCAACTTTTCTAACATCCCCTAAAATTGGAATTACATTGGGCGTTTTATTTAGCCTCCTGTTCTCTTCCAGATATTTTATTGCCCAGGGATTGATGTCGCATGCAAAAACGAGCCTAACCTTTTTTGCTAGCAAAATTGAATAAGGACCGACACCAGCAAACATATCAAAAACTGTTTCTCCTTCTTTGGCCTTCTTAAAGATTCTCATTCTTTCTGTGGCCAGACGAGGAGAAAAGTAAACTTTTGCAATGTCCAGCCTGAGCCTTATTCCATTTTCCCTATGTAAAGTTTCAGTTCTCCTTTCTCCCGCTAAATGAACAAGCTCCCTAACCCTAAACTCTCCAGAAATCGCACTCCCCTTTGCGAAAACAGCTTTTATATGCTTATGGACTTTTAAAATTGCCTCTCCGACCTGTTTCCCGTACTGCATAAGCTCCTCTGGAATTTCAATCACCGCTATGTCCCCAACTATGTCAAAAGAAGAGGGCAAGAGAGGCTTTAGATGTTCCGGAAGGTTAACAACTTCCCGATAGCTGTGGGGTCTCTTTTCAACTGGTTCAAATTCAGTCTCAACAATTTGAAATCCCTCAATTTTCTTTTTTACAGGAAAAATTAGAAACTCCCCATCACGCTTAATCCTGTACTCTTTGTCCAGAATATCAAGCTCGATAAGCTTTCTCCTGACCTTCTCACCATTGATTTTGTGGACTTTAACTCCAAGCATCATTCCCAAATCAGGGAAGAGCAAGACTTTAAAACTATTGCGAACGAAAACTTTTTAAATGGCCTTAAGGCTTAAGATATTGGACGCCCCGGTGGTGTAGCCCGGTCAAACATGCGGGCCTTTCGAGCCCGCGCCCCGGGTTCAAATCCCGGCCGGGGCACCAGAATGCTATTTTCCATCCCATCCAAGCCTTTTCTATGCGAGAGTCATCCTATAACGGCGTTTTCTATAGTATCTGAGCAAATAGCGGAGCAGATCGTGTTGCAGAAAACATCCGTGAGCTGGCCGATCAGTCAAAAAGGTCCACTGACCAGATAGCCGAGCTTATTAAGGACATGCAGAAAGGCATTAAACTGTTGTAAACTCGATCAAAAAGGAGTTCAAGGTAACAGAGGAGATAAAAGTCGCTGTCCAAGAAACTTATAGCAGCTTTTGATGACATAGCTAGGCGAGCTAATGAAACCGCCAACACTTCTTGAGAAGGTTAAGGCCACGAGAGGGTGATTACATGGCCGAGATTCAGGCAGTGGCCTTTATGGTTGGGAAGGAGGAAGTTTTGTTTAGACATCTCAAAGGTTAGGGAAATAAAGGAGATGATGCCAATAACAAGAGTCCCCCAATTTCCTAGATTTCGTTAAGGGGGATGAAGATCTATCGAAGAAAAAGATAATAATTGCGGAGGTCAGGGATGAGATAGTTAGGCATGATCGTGGACTTTGTCTCGAATGTCATAACCCTAACCGGGGATCGGATAGATCAGCCACCAAAGACACTAAGCAGCAGGGTTGACATCTGCTACATCAAGGGCATAGCTAAAATAAACAACGGAGAAAGGCTCCTCTTAATGCTTGATCTTGACAAACTCCTTGGGGAGGAGTTTTAGATAAGGTCAAGTTCCCTGAGTATCTCCTCTACACTTTTATCCCCGTCTTTTCCATGTTTTCCCCTTTGTCGGTTAGTTTTAGCATGAGCCTTTGCACCTGCTCTTCAAGCCTTCTAAGTTCCTCAAACTGGTGCCGCAGCTTTTCGTAGAACTCCTTTTCAACGGGTGTAACAGGTGTGGGCTCCTGAAGTTCTTCGGCTATCTTATCAAGTTCACCTGCAAGCTCGTAAACCATCTTGTGTATCTGGATGAAGCTCTTCTCAGGATTAAGCTCCTTTTCCTTTCCGTCCTTGTTCACTTTCATCGGCAAATCGAGCCTTTTCACCCTGACGATTATATCGTTGAAAGTGGCATAGACTTTCTCATCTGGAAGGGACACTATGGCCAATTTACGCAGATTCTTCAGGAGTTCCACAAGGTTCTCTTTGAGTTCCCTAAATTCTTTTTGTCCCTGCCCGGTAAGGACGTAAATTTTAGCTATGTCCCTAAGTGACAGCAAAGCCCTTTTAGCCTCGGCCATACCAGCACTCAATTTTCCGGCTGGAGGGTTATGGCAGCCTTGATGACTTCCAGAAACTCTTCAACTTCCGTCCGCTTCCTCCGCTCTATGATTTCTTCAAGATGCTCTATCTCTTCCTGCAGCTCGGAAAGGAGCTCTTTCTTGAGTTCTTCCCTTAACATATTCTCGGTCTTTTTCAGCTCCTCTTCGAGGGATTCAATGCGCTGGCTTGTCTTTTTTAATTCAAACCTTAAATTACCGAGCTCATAGTCAACCTTTGTTTCAAACTTTTGGAACTCTTTAAGGGAATCCTCAAGTTTTTTGATTTTTTCCTTTACCTCTTGAAGGACCTGATTAATCTCCCCTTTAGCTTCAGCTGTTCCTGAAGAGACCATCACCGAGCTCTTCCTTGAGCTCAAAATGCCTAGCCAAGACTTTACTTGTGATGTTTTTGACATAGTATGCCAGAACAATTGCAGTCCCTGCAGTAGTGGCAAGCTCTATTATCATCTCCATACCACCCGCTTTAACGTTGTGGTTTGCACATTTATGGTATTTAGAATTTACTATTAGGTCGTTTGATAAGTGTAGGCATGGCGTTATCGAGTCTATGCTGAATGTTGGGTCAGTTGAATATAACCAGAATGATGTTAATTTTCGCTTTCTAAGATGAGTTACCCTTAATCTGTTATGTGTAGTGTACTACACTGAATAAAGTAAAAATGTCAAAGGGCCTCAAACTTCTGAAGAAATATTTTAAGATCTGTCTTAAAAGGTTCTTGGGTTTTAGGAATTTCTTTCTCCAGGAGCCTTTTGAATTCTTCTTCATCAGCGACCTTTTCCTTTAGATCATTGAGAATCTCCTTCAATTTGTCAAAGTATTCCACATAAGGTCTTGCCTCAAACAGTGCCTGCTCAATTTTCTTTTCCAGTTCAACCATATCTTCTTCCTCCCACAAACCAGTACCACCATTGCTTTTCCAAATCCTCCTTCTGTCCAAGCATTATAAGATACCTAATTAACGCCAAGTTCAGGAAAAGTAGCATTATGACGAGTATGTAGTATGCTGGAACGGCCATTGCAAGGAATGCGTAGTAGTCCCATACAAAGTGCAGGAAGATTGCAAGAGCAAAATAATTGGTTACACTGTGGATTTTACCCTCTGCTTTAAGCCCGTATCCCACACCAACTATGGCACTCCACGTTGCATGTGCTATTGGCGTTAAGAACGCCCTCGTTACAGTTACACCGACTCCATATCCTAGGCCATATAGCAGATTCTCGGTGGCTGCAAAGCCCAATCCCGCAGCAACTCCATAAACAACACCGTCCATTATCCCATCCATCTGCCCCGCTTTGTAGGGCCATCTAATTGCCAGAGCTTTTGCCGGCTCTTCAACAACACCGGCGGTTAATGCAAGATAAAATGCCGTCGCCGGAAATAAGGCATAACCAAAGCTCATCCATCTTGGGGTTAAAATGCTCTCGATTATGAAAGCCACGATAACTGAGAGGGTTCCTCCAAGTATGAACGTTCCTATAACATATCTTTTTGGCTCTGGTTCAAATCTATCCCTGTGATAAAAATACCATAGCAGTGCCAACGCTGGCGCATATGCAAAAAAGATTATAATGCTCAACACGTTCATATTATCACCAAAGTTGAATTATCTTTTTTAGGTTCTTAAACTTTCCTGAGGACGTTTTTTAATTTGTCTAACATACTGAAATATAGGAGCTCGTCTCCTGTGGGCACCATAACTTTTGCATTCCCAATGTTAAGTTTCAGAAGAAGCGGGGAAACGATTTCCCGTAGAATGTCACTACCGTAGGCCCATGGAGTAAAGGCAGGTAACACAATAAAATTATCACTCAGCAGAAACACTGGAACCTTAATCAACGCTCCAACCTCATCTCTCAGGCGTATGGCGGGATGCTCATGTCCCATGATAAAGCGTTCTCCTTCAACAATTTGATGGCCATGAACAACCGTCCAGCCCCTCAACTCGAGCATGTCAGCTATTTCAACGTCCAGCTCTTTTACCCAGGTTATCCCAACATCATGGTTTCCCCTGACAACAACTATTTCATTTACAAGCGGCTGAATCTCATCAAAGAATGCTTTAAGCTCAAGCCGCTCTCTTTTGAAAGGAACGAAGGAGTGTTTTAGGTCGCCGTTTATTATCAACCGCTTGGGTTTTTCCTTGAGTAAAAGAGCTTTTAAAGATTTAACAACCTCTTCAAAAACTTTTGGAAGGTAGGCACCTTCCCTTGCCAGGCTTTCTTCGTAACCCAAGTGCAAATCGGCAATGATTAAATTGCTTCCAAGCTTAAGAGCTTTTTGCGGCAGGGGTTGAGGCTTCATGATATGATGTTAAAAACATTCATTTTTAAAATTATTGAATTTTGTTAGGCTAATCAAAAAAGTTTTAAATTTAAACTCTAAAGTTTTAATTGGTGGAAATATGGCATACATAGGCTTCGCCAGGACAAATTTAGGACCCTATGAGACGTATGAGAAAATTTTAGAGGAACTAAAGAAGAGGGAATTTAAAATCAAGTTCTCAAAGCACCACTGGATGGGGGATGCACCCTTTGGGCTGGTTATAGTTGAGACGGATAAAGGAGATCTGGCAATCAGGTGGTCTCTTGGCAAAAGCTTTGAGCTGAGGCTTGAAAGAGTTAGTGAAGAAGATTTAAACGAGTTTATTGAAGACACGCTTGAGTATTTAAGTGGTGATTGAATCTGGTGAGTATCCCAAGGGGATTAAACACGGACAAGATGGATGCGGTTTTATGCAACAGTCTAAGGATTCTGGCGGAATGATCTTTTCCTATGCGATGGCTCCCTTAAAAGTTGAGACGAATGATGAAAGCGTTTAATAAGCGTGGTCCTGAGATTTAGGGTTCTTGCCAGATTATTTTATGAATGGTAAGAAACTTAACGAGAGAGTTCCTATGTCTTTTTCTCCTGCTTAATCCTTTCAATAACATCAAAAATACTCCAGAGATCCTGGATTACATGCAAATGGGGAATTTGATTTAAAATTTTCTCTTTCACGTATTTCGCTGTTAGTGGGAAGTAATACCAGACATATTCCGTGTTTTCATCACCCCTTCCTATAAAGCGCCAGGGCTTGTCATCGACCCACACAAATGTCTCATCCCCATACTTCTCCCTCACAAGCCAAAAGGCTTCGCAGATACTCAACTCCCTCCCAAAGACTATCACATCATCAAACAGCTCATAGAAACCACTGACTTTCAGCCGATGTTCTTTCATTCCATCAATAAAGTCCTCAGCTGAGAATGAGATAACCGTATGTCCCTGCTCCTTAAGCTTCCTTATGAGTTCCTTTGCGTTATCAATTGGTTTGCTGAGCTTGGCCCTTTCTTCAAACCATGTCCTAAAGAAGTGCCACCTAAAGAAAAAAGGTTGCCTGACCTTTCCACCGTGTTTTCCAAAGTGAGGTCTCTCAAAGTAAAGCTCTATCTTGGCCAAAACTTTGGCCCAAAAGCCTTTAAATGGAAGCCAGTGAAAGTGTTTCTCTAAGGCCCTTCTAAAGGCTTCCTCTATGCACGAATAGCTGTCAACCAATGTGCCGTCGAAGTCAAATGCGACTATCATCTCCATCACAGCCTGACATACCATTTCACCCATTAAAAGCTTACTGATGGCATCACAAAGCATATATTATATTGACGACAAATATTTAGACAACCATCTAAAAGGTGGTGCTTTATGGGGAGGCAGTATTTACCCAATCTAGCACATAAAGATGAAATGCTCAAAGAGATTGGATTTGGCAGCATTGATGAACTCTTTTCTGATGTCCCAAAGGGAGTGATGCACGAGTTCAATCTTCCTAAAGGGAAGAGTGAATACGATGTGT
Organism: Thermococcus paralvinellae; assembly: GCA_015662175.1. GTDB lineage: Archaea > Methanobacteriota_B > Thermococci > Thermococcales > Thermococcaceae > Thermococcus_B > Thermococcus_B paralvinellae_A. Next base: position 14,036 of record DQUR01000244.1, read on the forward strand.
TTTTAGAAATGAATCAGATTCTCAACAAGAATAAGACCGTCTTGGAGATGCCATCATTTTTGGGGGCTGGGACATACTTCCACTACATCCCAGCGCATGTCAAGTATCTCATCGAGCGGAGCGAATTTTTAACAGCTTACACACCGTATCAGGCGGAGATCAGCCAGGGAATGCTTCAGGCACTCTTTGAGTACCAGAGCCTGATAGCGGAGCTTGTGGGTTTGGAGATTGTAAATGCTTCGATGTACGACTGGGGAACTGCTTTAGGTGAAGCTGCTCTAATGGCGGCAAGGGTTACCAAAAAGAATAAGTTCGTGGTTCCAAA
>DQUR01000266.1 GCA_015662175.1 Thermococcus paralvinellae
CATCCCATATTGTCTATCGTTGACCAGGCGAAAAGCCTCTTGACGTCATCCTGAACGGCATAACTGAGTATTGCCGCAATCATGCTTAGGACGGCAAAGATTCCAATTATATAGACAATCCATTTTGAAACATTCCAGTTAACCAAGTCCAGTATTCTGATTGTTCCGTAGAGACCAAGCTCGACCATCGCACCGCTTAATATGGCAGATACCGGACTTGGTGCTGCCGGGTGTGCATCAGGAAGCCAGAAATGCATCGGAAATAGACCACATTTCGTAGCAAACCCAAAAAACATCAAGAACACAATAACATCCCTATACTGATCAAAACTTACAAAATTGAAAGTTCCGGTTACCGCATAGTACAGGGCTATTGCGAAGATTAGGGGTGTGGTGTCGAGAAGGTGCATGGTTACGAAATACTTCCATCCCGCTTTCTTGGCACTCTCATCAGGATAGTCATAGATGATGAGTAAATACGAGGCAAAAGTCATAACCTCCCAGAGGAAAAGGAAGCTGAACCAATCCCTAACCATTGGGATTAACAACATAGAAATCACAAAGATTAGCAGGGTTGAATAGTAGGGTATTTTTGGTTTGAACTGGTAGAGGTCCATGTATTTTAGTGAGGCTATTATCGCCATTAACCCAAGTATCCCAACGTTCAATGCAAACAGCAATGAAACCCTATCGAAAGCTAGTGTAAAGTCAAAGGTGAACATCTTTCCTCACCACCCTATTTTGATTATGAACTGATACGATATGAGGGGGGCAATTATTCCCAATATTAGCAGTAGAATCATTGAAAGTTTCATTAGACAGGGTATATTGTATCTTTCATTGCTTTCAGGCTTGCTGAAGGCCATGCCATGTATTCTCTTTATTGCAACCATCAAAAAGACCCCCGCGTCTATTAGAACCATGACAAGCAGAGCCAATGCCAGTGGATTCCCCAATGCCCCTTTGACATTAAGGATTATTGCAAGCTTGCTGAAGAAAACCGCAAAAGGCGGAACCCCAGCCAGCCCTATCAATGCAAAAGTCCAGCCATAAGCTGAAATTGGCAGGGATTTGATCAGACCTTTAATTTTATCCATATCAAGAGTTCCAATGGCATAGCTGAAGGTTCCCGCTGTGAGAAATGCCAGACCCTTGACGTACGCGTGATTGAAGAGCTGGAACATTGATGCCTGTAAACCGGTCTTTAAGCCTAAAACGGCAAACGCCAGACCAACGTACATTAAGCCGGATTCAGCAATTGTTGAATATGCCAAAAGTCTCTTTGCATCCTTTTGCAAGGGATACATAAAGGTACAGATCACCAACGTTGCTATGAGCAATGAGGCCATTACATAAAATGCCTGAACGGGAAGGGGCTGCATGAACTGGATTACCCTTGCTAAAAGGTAAACACCCATCTCAACCATTGCCGCACCGTGTAGAAAGGCTGAAGCGGGAGTTGGAGCAACCATGGCATCTGGAAGCCATGAATAGAGGGGAAACTGGGCGCTTTTAGTGAAGGCGGCAATCATTATTGCAATAAAGACAAGGAGTTTCATATTCTCTGGCAGGTTTGACAGTGCGAACAGGCTTAAATCATGTAGCTTTGTTATGCCAATGGCAACTGCTGCATAGATACCAACTATTGCCCCGAAGTTGGTCACGATTAAAGCCTTGTAAGCTGAACGCTCCGCCTTCTTTCCACCGTAATAGCTTACAACACCCCAACACGCAAGGCTCATGATTTCAAAGAATATCAACAACTGGAGTATTGAGGAGGAATATATGAATGCCAAAGTTGCACCGATGAAAAGGACCATCCAGGCGTGGAATCTTCCCTTGCCCTCATAAACTGGATGCTCCTTATTTTCGGGACTCATGTAATCCTTGGCATACACCATAAAAAGCAAACCAGCGGTTATGACAACGAACCCAACAGAAACGCTCATTGGGTCAATTATCAGACCATAAACCTCCCCAAAGGATTCTGTCCTAAAGAGAACCTCATGAATGGTTGGCATGCCTGCCATGTAATATCTCACAACACCAGCCAAATTTAAAATCGTCGCGATGATTACGGAGGTGAGCATAAAATAATCAGCTTTTTTACCATCCAGCTTAAACAATATCACGCCTGCTATTAAAGGAATTAAAAAAGAAAGGAGAAAAAGTTCCTTCATTTTAATCACCTTAAACTCCAAGTAGGGAAACCTTTTCACCCTTTCTTGCAACTTCTATTGTCCTGTCAGTGTACTCCTCTCTCCTCCTTCTCTGTATCTCGTTGAAGTCACCATAGATCAGGGCATCAGTTGGACATGTGACGGCACATGCTGGCTCCTTCCCTTCCTTTCTCCTGTGAGCACAGAGATCACACTTACCCATTATCTTGTTAATGAGGTCAAGCTCGGGAATTCCGAAGGGACATACTATTCCACACATGAGACAGCCGATACATCTCTGGGGGGCTAGGATAACGGCACCATCTTTATCCCTGTAAAGGGCATTAGTTGGACAGACCTCAACACATGGGGCCGTTTCACAGTGCCTACAGTTCAGAGCCATGGCGGCCATTTCCTGCCATTCAAAGACGTTTATGAATGACTTCCCGTTGTGCTCTCTCTCACATGCCACTTCACAGCCTCTACATTCAATACATTTGGAAAAATCAATAAAGATGGTCTTGCGGGCCATTTAAATCACCCCTTAACAACCTCAATTCTTGGGACAATTGGTGGTAACTTCTCCATCAGCTTCTTTGCCTCTTCTTCGCTGATCTTTATGACCCTACAAGCACATGCCTTTGTCTCTGGAATCTTTGCAAATGGATCAAGGGCATCGTTTGTAAGTACATTTGCTCCCCAGTGCCATGGAACACTGACAACACCCTTTTTGACAGCCCTTGTAACCTTGGCCCTAATTGGGTAAACTCCTCTCCTCGTTTCAATCTTAATCCAGTCCCCTGTCTTTATGCCAAGCTTGGCTGCATCCTCCGGATGAATCTCTGCCAATGGCTCCGGCCATCTCTTAACCAGAGCTTCACTCCTTGCAGTCATTGTCAATGTGTGATACATTCCAACGTACCTGTGGGTTGTGAGAAGGAACGGGTATTCTTCATCCGGCAGCTCAACTGGACCCTTGTACTCTGGAACAGCTGCAAGGTGGGCTTTTCCGTCTGGAGTTAAGAATCTCTCCTTATAGAGAACCCTTGTGCCTGGGTGGTCTGGGCTTGGGCATGGCCAGTGAATTCCTGCCAGATTTGCCTTGAGCCTCTCCGGAGTTATGCCTCTGTACTGTGGGGTGCATGCATTAATCTCTCTGAGAACGTCAGCTGCATCGTTGTAGATGAATCCCTTTGATCCATCCCTGTTGAATCCAACGGCCTTACCGATTTCACTGACGATCCACCAGTCGGGTCTTGCTTCCCCAGGTGGGTTGGCTGCCTGGAAGCTCCACTGCACCCTTCTCTCTGTGTTTGTGAGGGAACCCTCATTCTCAAGCATTGCAGCTGCCGGTAAGACGATGTCGGCAAACTCCATTGTTGGTGTTGGAACTATGTCCTGAACAACCACGAATTCAAGCTTCTCCAGTGCATGCATCACGTGGTTTGCGTTTGCCTCGCTGATAACCGGGTTCTCACCCATGATGTAATATGCCTTGACCTTCCCTTCATCCACGGCATAAGCTGCCTCGACTGTTGTAAGTCCTACTTTTCCACTCAGTTCAACACCCCAAAACTCTTCAAAGAACTTTCTCTTTTCCTCATCTGTAACTGCCTGATAACCTGGGAACACGTTTGGCAGGGCTGCCATGTCACATGCTCCCTGCACATTGTTCTGGCCACGCATTGGTGAACAACCAGCACCTTCTTTGCCCTGGTAGCCACAGATTGCTGAGAGTGTTC
>DQUR01000083.1 GCA_015662175.1 Thermococcus paralvinellae
GAAAAGCTAACGTGGGAGTTCTACGAAAAAGCTGCCAAGGAGGCAAAAGATGAAGCTGTGAAGAAGATTTTTCTCGAGCTGGCTAAAGTGGAAAAGGCCCACTATGAACTTTTAAAGGCTCAGTATGACTCCATCATGAAGACCGGCATCTGGATGGACTATCTGGATTTCAGTCTCGAGGTTGATTAGTAAGCAGACGTTTACAAGCTTGGCTTTTCCATTTAGGATAAAGGATTATAAATCTCCGGACGTTAATATACCGTGGTGATACCATGCTGGCGAAATACCCATTTGAGCTCCCAAAGGATAGGAAGCTCTCAAAGAGAGAAATTGCTCAGGCTTTGCGCTGGGCGATCGAGGCTGAGCTCGACGCCATAAGTTTCTATGAACAGCTGGCCGAGCATATAGATGATGAAAGGATAAAGCACATCTTCTACGATGTTGCCAACGAAGAAAAGGAGCACTTCGGGGAATTCCTGGCGGCGCTTTTCGAGGTTGATGATGAGCTTGCCAAGTACATGGAGGAAGGTTTTGAGGAGGTTGAGGAAGAGACCGGGATAAAAGTAAAGCTTTGAACCTTTTTTCTCTTTGAGAAACTGTTTGAGAAACAGCACCATGAGAATGGTAAAGGGACTTACGGTCCGATGTTCATCATCTGGCTGTACATTGCCCAGTCAAGCAGGAGCTCGTACTCTGCCTTGAGCGTGTAGTAGTGTCCCTTCTCCATGTCGCTTAGATAGCGCATGAGCCTCCTCTTGTCTTCTGTTTCCATCATGTTTTCGAGCTCGGCGTAGAAGTTGGCCGCTATCTCCTCGGCTATCATGGCCCAACGGATAAGGTCTATTATGTCCTCAACGCTGTGAAGCTCTCTAGCAACTGGCTGGAGTTCTGGCCCTATGTGCTCCTTCGGGAAGATGATATCTTTTCCAGGGAACATATTGGCGTAAATCCTCCTCAGGAGTTTCTCATGCTTCCCTTCCTCTTCCGCAAGTCATTCAATTTTCTCCTTCAAAGCCTGTATCTCCATCCTTTTGGCAAGACTCGTGTAGAATTCTCTTGCACCTATCTTGGCCTTTATGGCCATTCCAAGGAGCTCTTCAAGGGAGAAATCCCTAATCCTTTCAAGGGGAAGCCCTTCATCAAGTTCAGGTGGAGTCATAAATCATCCCTCCATAAGCAACAGTCCAAGTTCATTATAGACTCTTATTTTATTAAAACCTTCCTCTTTCAAAACCGTAACGATGTCTCTAAGAATCTTCCCCTGCACGTTTATCGCCAGCATCTGGCAAAAACGACATTCCGGCGTTGAGCGAGCCATGAAGAGAAATACATCCACGTTTTCTCCTTTCACGGTCAGCCCATAAACCAATCCCTCATCAACTATGCTTAGCTCTGTTTCGGGATCTTTGACCTTTTTCAGGATTTCAACAACACGCCTAACCTCTTCAGGCAACTCTTTTCTTTTAACGTCTTTTGATTCTCCCTGCTTTAAAAAATCAAAAATTCCCATTGGTTAAATATCCCCCAAGTCTTCTGCCCTGTACCTACCCCTATTCTCAAACCTTCCGACTACATTGTTGGCCAAATCATAAACGTAAACGTTATCGAACTTAACCAATGCAAAACGTTCCATTATGTCGCCAATTATCTTGGAGTAAGCCACGGAGGATTCGCCAATTATGTTGTATTCTGCATGACTCTCAAATCTTAGCCATATCTTTAGAGTGTCTTTGGTTACCTCCAGACCAGCAACAACCCCTGAATCGAGTATGTCCCCGCCAGTTATTGGATCAATTATTTCCTTAAGCTCTTCCAGAACCTCACGATATTCTGGTGGGTACTCTCTATCAGAACTGTAAATTTTCATTATTCTTCACCGGTCGCCTCGTGGACAAAAATAAATAAAGATAGAAAATAGGGAAAAGATAATCACTCAACCTCAACACTGTTCTCCCAGAGACCATGGATGTTACAGTAGCTTAAAGCGTAGAGCTTGCCCTTCTTCTGGGTCCTGAAGAAGAAGATAGCCCTTGGCTCAGTGAGCGGGTCGCTGTGATTGGTAAATGCTACCCTGCCAACCATAATCGGGAACTTCTCTCCCTCTGGGTGGAAGTAAAGCTCGATCCAGGCTATGTGGTGCTCTGGTGTGTTTGGATGTGGAATCTCCTTTCCAACACTGACCTCAACTTTGATGAGGTCACCCTCCTTCTCGTACTCTATAACGGGCACGTGCTTTTCTCCTTTCCAATCTCCAGAAGCTATGGTTTTGCTCAACATATTCCATCACCTCACTCTATTTTTTCAAACATGTTCTTTGGTGCCCCACAGAGCGGGCAGACCCAATCATCTGGCAAGTCTTCAAACTTTGTTCCTGGAGCTATTCCATTGTCCGGATCGCCTTCCTCCTCATCGTAGATGTATCCACAGACTACACATTTCCACTTAGCCATCTTACAAACCCCATTACTAATATTGTTAGGCCAACCTTATAAAGTTTGTGCATCAAACTTAAGAAGTTAAGAAAAAGAAAAGTTCACTCAAACACAACAAACTTCTCTTTTGGTAAACCACAAAGTGGACACTTTTCTGGGGCCTCATCTACTGCCGTATAACCGCAGACAGGGCATATGTAAACCTTCTTAATATTAATGCTCAGCGTGAATCCTCTCTGCCTCCAATGCATAGTATGTGCTCCTAACGGCTTCATTTTCACCCTGCAATTCCGCAACAGCCTTGTAAGCTGGATACATTTCCTCAACTTCAAAGGTTTCACCATCTATGGCCATTTGGAGATTTTCAACCGTATCCTTTACATTTTCAAGAGCTTTGAAATGGTTCCTAGC
>DQUR01000193.1 GCA_015662175.1 Thermococcus paralvinellae
CCCTCCATTTTATTACCTTCAACCACACATCCCCCGATTTCCCACTGTGCAAAAAAGATATTAAATCCTTTCCCCATACTCAAAAATGTCTTAGTATTAAAAATCTTCAAATAGATCCTTTTTTTCTAAAAATTTTTTGAAGTTTATATTATTCTGATATTAAAATTGGGGCAAAAAGTATTTAACTAATTAAAGCGGATGAAAAGATAGTAGTCTCATGTACTAGGAGGCTCAGCTATGACAAAGATGAAAATAATTAGCGTACAAATACCCCAAGGTCTTCTGAATGCTATTGATACTCTTGTAAAGAGAGGGGCTTATCCCAATAGAAGTGAGGCCATAAGGGAAGCTATTAGAGAGCTAATAAAAAAGGAAATTTACAAACTTGAAACAAAAGAGGGATCAACTCCTGAATACATACTCGAATAAGTTAATTGGGCCCGGGGGTTGAAGATAATGGTGTGGAAACTCTTGGAGCAGGCGGGTATTAACTTAGACTTTGACGAAAACACAAAAGAAAAATTTGAGGATTACGGAGAAAACTTGGAAGGTTTAATAAAAATCGCGATTATAGGTGTTGGTGGTTCTGGAAACAACACAATTACAAGGCTTTATGAGTTAGGTGTTCAAGGTGCAGAATTGGTTGCGATGAATACTGACGCCCAACATTTAGCAAGAACTAAGGCCCACAAGAAAATCCTTCTTGGAAAGAATATAACCCACGGTAAAGGTTCTGGTGGCGACCCAAGGATTGGATATTTGGCCGCAGAGGCCAGTGCTCAGGAAATCGCTAAAGTAGTTAGGGATGTTGATTTAGTCTTCATCACAGCTGGAATGGGCAATGGCACTGGGACTGGTGCTTCACCGGTTGTGGCAAGAATAATTAAAGAGGTTGCAAGAAACAATGGAAGGTATCAAGAACCCCTCGTCATTAGCGTTGTAACGTTTCCCTTCTCAACTGAAGGGACAATAAGAATTGAGAAAGCAAAAGCCGGAATACAGGCTTTGCTCCAATATTCAGATACCGTTGTAATAATTGAAAACGACAAGCTTCTTGAGCTTGTTCCAAACCTGCCACTTTCGGCAGCATTTAGGTTTGCAGATGAAATTATAGCAAGAATGGTTAAGGGCATAACAGAAACAATAAAGCTTCCATCTATAGTTAACATTGATTTTGCCGACGTTTACAGTGTTATGAAAAACGGTGGTGCGGCTTTAATTGGTATCGGGGAGAGCGACTCAAAGAACAGAGCCGTCGATGCCGTTATAAACGCGCTCAACAACAAGATGCTTGAGGTTGAGTTTGGAAGCGGTGAATCTGCATTGATTCACTTCACCGTAGGTCCAGATGTAAAGCTCGGGGAAGTCCATGAGGCAATGAAAATAGTTTACGAGAAGCTTGGCAAGAAGTCGGAGATAAAGTGGGGTGCAATGATTGACGAAGACCTAGGCAAAACCGTCAGAGCCATGGTTATAATGACTGGAGTTAAATCACCACACATTCTAAGCGGTGAAGTTAACGCACTCCAAGATAGCGACAGAATTCTCATGCCAATGGACACTGTCAAAATGATAACAAAGGACACTAAACTAGAGAGGATCTTTGAAAGAACAATGGAAACCGAGAAAGCCAAACCATATGTAAACAGGTACGTTGAGAGGATACTCAGAGACTTCTATAATCTCTGAGATTTATCTTTTATGCTAGATTGGGTCGAAACCGGCGACAGAATGATCAGTTCATATCAAAAAGAACCTACACCCCTTCGGACCAAATCAGCCCTACTCACAGAATATTTCCACTATCCTTTGTATTATTTTGCTTGTCTTTGCAATATCCTTTTTATACAGGTGGGGGATTCTTACGACCTCAGCGTGTATGCCATGTTTTTTGAGGTCTTCTTTAAGTCTAAGCATGTCAAAGTTCTGGTCTGGGCCCAGGGCAATCACATCTGGATTTATCCTTTTTATGAGCTCAAAGCTAATCTCTGCAGGCTCACCTATAACAACCTCATCAACCATCCTTAAAGCTCTTAAGAGTTTGGCCCTTTCATGCATTGAATTTATTGGTGGCCTACCTTTCTTTTTCAAGACGGTTTCATCATGCGCAACTATTACGATGAGCTCATCCCCAAGCTGCTTTGCCTGATTTAAAAAGTGGATATGGCCAACGTGGAGGATATCAAAGACTCCCCCAACGAGAACCCTTATTTTCTTCTCACTCATGTTCTCACCGTTAACTTCCAGATCTTATCCTTTGCATGATGAATTATTTTCACAGCTTTTCCCCTGTTCTTTTCTTTCATCTCTCTGCCGTTCATCAATGCAATTCCAATCGCGAGAGGCCTTCCATAATTTTCTTCAACAACAAATACAAAATCGCCTTCTTTTATCTCTTCATCGGCATCAACTATTCCAGGCGCCATTACATCGGCACCTTTCAGGATAAACGGAACAGCACCTTCATCAACCACAACCCTTCGCTTCCATTTTCTAAGATCTTCCTCATTTGAAAGTTCATACAAAGCAATTACAAGCGGAAATACCAAGTTTTGACGTTTTATAAACATCGGTTTGCCATTTACAAAAAGTATTTGAGTGATTTTATCAAACTCTGCAATTTGGACATTATCTTTCTTATTTATCATTCTTTTGGTCACTTCCTCTCCAAAAATTTCACTCATCTCTCGGATTATCCCCTTAATTTCCTTCTTACTTAAGGGGTGCTTAATCTTCAGCATCTAACCCACCTCAAGGATTTTCTTGGGGAGCTGAGCCTTTTTAAGTGTTAATGCCACGTGGATTGCACTTTTAATGGCATCCGCCCTATTTTTAGCCCAGGTAACAACGATGAGATCCCCCTCTTTTGGGTCAAGCTTTTTCAAGTCTTCAGCAAGCTTGGGAAGGGTTTCCCTTAGCGACCTTCCGTCCTCTGGAAATACAATCTCACCATTTTTGCATATAAGGATCATGGCACCTTTGGCAGAA
>DQUR01000264.1 GCA_015662175.1 Thermococcus paralvinellae
GAGTTAGCTAAGGCTTTAAATCTGTCGAAGTCAACCGTTTCATATCATATAGGCTCTCTCCTAAGGGAGGGACTCGTAAAGGTTTCCCGTGAAGAGAGGGTTAAAAACTTTGTGAGGATCTATTATACCCTTGCATCCCCCAGTGAAACCGTTGTGCTTTCACTTAAAAAGTCTCTGGAAGGGAGGGACAGAGGAGAGCTTTTTAGGAACATGGTTCGACTTTTGGGATTGTCCCTTCTCAACACTTCACCATATGTTTTAAAGAGACTCGGCTATGAGGTCGGGTATGCAATGGGAGAAAGAAACATGACCTTGGACGATTTGGGAGACATCTGGGAGTCTCTAAGACTGGGTGAGGTCAGCTCTTCGAAAGATACATTCGTTGTGGAGAACTGCTATTTCTGTAGAGACTTGCCAAATGTGGGAAGGAGTTATTGTAAATTTGATGAAGGACTTATAACCGGCTTCTTGGAAAAATCCACGGGAAAAAAATACAGGGCTGAAGAAGTAAAGTGCTGGGGCATGGGTTATGATTTCTGTGAGTTCAGGATAAGGAAACTGAAGTGATCGGCAAAGAGAAAAAGATATAAACCCCAGAACATTATCTGTGACTGTCTGGTCATATCGGGGGATATCTATGAACACAAGGGGCAGGATAATCAAAGCTGCAAAAAGACTTTTTGCGGAGAAAGGTTTTGATAGAACTACAGTTGATGACATAGTTAGGGCAGCTGGCATTGCTAAAGGGACGTTTTATCTCCACTTCTCAAGCAAAGAGGAATTAATAAAAGAGATTGCAATGATGGCAATGCCCTTTATGGCCTTCTCAAGTGTTCTCAGGAATACCAATGCATATGAAAGGCTGGAAGATTTCTTGCAAGCTTTGGGAGAGAGCTTCTTTGAGTATTACTCGGATATTGACTTGAGAATACTCTTCTTCCATGTAGTTTCAATAAAGGAAGCGATACCCAGCCTAAAGGAAATTCACAACAGACTTTGCTCGGAGTTGATAGCTGAAGGAACTAAAAGGCTGATGCAATTTGTTGACGGAGACAAGAAAAAAGCTGAGGTTGCATTTAGAACATTTTTAGGCTCGTTACTCCATTATCTGTACTCGGGTGGCTGTAGTACAATTTCACAAAGGGAGTATCTAAGAAAGCTGGTTCAGATGATTGTAAAGGGTTTGGATTGATCTGTTTGTATGGTAACTATTTTAATTTAATATTACAACAATGTCATGTTTCTCATATCACGTTTTTGTATGTTTTTATAACCAATTTTGTTCTTTTTTTCAATCTAAATGCAAATATGTGAATTGATTTGTGTGTGCTTATGGTTATATATGTTACATTATTTTGTGACAATATACCAAAATATGGCATTTAGTAATCAAATGTCTACCAAAAAATATTTAAATTCGCATAAACATAATAATTATGACCAGTCAGTCAGACTGAGGGTGATGGGCATGGCAGAAAAACTCGTATCAGTGGTGTGTCCGTGGTGTTCCGTCGGATGTAGGTTTTACATAGTAAGCGTCAATGGCTATCCCAAGAAGATCGAGTTCGACTATGAGAATGACATCAGAAATCACGGCAAGCTCTGTCCGAAAGGCGTCGCTGCCTTTCAATACCTCAGACACCCGGACAGACTCAAGAGACCTCTCAAGAGAGTCGGCGAGAGGGGTGAAGGTAAGTTCGTGGAGATAAGCTGGGAAGAAGCTATCAAGGAAATCGCGAAAAAACTAAGCGAAATCAGGGAAAAGTACGGTCCTGAGGCCCTTGCCTTCCTTGGAAGTGAGAGGTGTTCCCTGGAGGAGAACTATGTCCTGCAAAAGCTAGCAAGAGCCTTGGGCACGAACAACCTTGAGTACGTATGTAGACTGTGCCAGTCAACGGCCGTTGTTGGGAAGGGCAAGGTTTTAGGGCATCCTGGCCTAACAAATCCATTCGAGGACATCCTTAAGGCCAAGGTCATCGTCATCTGGGGATACAATCCAGCAGCATCCAACCCGGTTTTCTTCGGCCAGTACGTTGAGAAAGCCATCATTGATAACAACGCAACCCTTATAGTTGTGGACCCGAGGAAAACGGAAACAGCCAAATACGCTGACATACATCTACAACCCTATCCCGGAACGGACCTTGCCGTTGCCCTGGCCATGCTCAACGTCATAATCACCAAAGAGCTCTACGATAAGGACTTCGTGGCGGAGCGTGCGGAGGGCCTTGAAAAGCTCGCAACGATCGTTGAGAGATACACCCCCGAATGGGCCGAAGAGGTCAGCGGCGTTCCTGCTGAGCTCATAAGGAAGGCCGCAATCACCTTTGCAACGGCCGGAACCGCGGCCCTGCTAACGAACGAGGGTGTTAATCAGCACACCAACGGAACGAAGACCGTCATGGCCCTCACCGAGATGATGGTTCTATGTGGCTACTTCGGAAAGGAGGGTGTCATGTCCGGGGCCATACCCGGTGCCCACAACGGTATGGGTGCAGGACTCGCCGGTGTAGAGCCGGATGCACTGCCTGGAAAGTTCCCGCTTCACGCTGAGCAGCACAGGAAGAGAATTGAGGAAGCGTGGGGCTTCAAGATCCCGGAAAAACCTGGAATAACCTACGTCGAGATGGTGGATGCCATCCTCGAGGGCAAGATTAGGGCCCTCTACGTTATGGGAACCAACCCTGCAAAATCCCTTCCAAACCTCAAGAAGGTCGAGAAAGCCCTTAAGAACATTGAGTTCCTCGTTGTTCAGGATATATTCCTCACGGAGACAGCGAAATACGCTGACATAGTCCTTCCAGCGGCCGCATGGTTTGAGAAGGATGCAACTGCCATAAGTTTCGAGAGAAGGATTCAGAGGAGCTTTAAAGCCGCTGAAGCACCTGGAGAGGCCAAACCAGACTGGGAGATTATAGTAATGCTCGCCAAGGAACTTGGCCTTGGGAAGTACTTCAACTATTCCAGTGCGGACGACATACTGAGGGAGATAAACAGAATCGTTCCACCTTTAGCTGGTGCGACACCCGAGAGGCTCAAGAAGAACCTCAAAGGCTGCATGATACACTGTCCGGATGAAAATACTGAGACCCCGAGACTCTTTGTAAAGGGCTTCCTTACACCGAACGGAAAGGCCC
>DQUR01000283.1 GCA_015662175.1 Thermococcus paralvinellae
GGCAGGGCTTTTCCCTACATTGGGTTGTTCCTCTCAAAGAATGATTTGGAATGGGCAAAGATTCCAGCCGTTGCTGTAAGTGAAGAGATCGCGAATAAAATAATTGACAGGTTAAAGAAGGGAGAGAGGGTAAAGGCTAAAATAAGAGTTCAGGTGGAGATTAAGGATAAACAGATTTTGCCAATGGTTTATGCAGAAATTGGAAAACCGCCGTATATTCTCTTCACAGCCCACATATGTCACCCAAAGCCGGGAGCAAATGACAATGCAAGCGGTTCGGCAATGCTCATAGAGCTGGCGAAGGTGTTGAAAGAAAAATACAGCGAGGATTTCAGATTTGGCTTTGCATTCCTGTGGATTCCAGAGTACCATGGAAGTCAGGCATTCATTGAAAAGTTTGCTGAGCTTGAAAAGTACTATGCAGTTATAAACCTTGACATGGTTGGTGGAAGTGAGGATCGCTCCTCCTCAACCATAATGATCATAAGGACACCGTTATCGAGGTTTTCGATGGTTTCCGGGTTGCTGGAGTATTACACCAACCTGGCTAACTCTTGGCATGAAAGCTTTGGCGGTGAGGGGATGCCGAGACTAAAGGTGAAAAGCTATCCTTATCAGATGGGAAGTGACCATGACATCTTCAACTTCTTTGGGATTCCCGGGGTTATGCCAATAACCTGGCCTGACAGATTTTATCATTCAAGTGAAGATAGCATAGAAAAGGTAAGCAAAGACTCCCTTGAAGTAATTGGAAAAGGAGTTTTAGCCACTGCCCTGGCGCTGGCAAAAGCTGAAAAAGAGGAACTTCGAAGGTTTGCACGGGGGTATGCAATGAAGTACCTTGGGGAGCTAAGCATAGATCGAGAGATCGAGGTTGCAGAAAAGCTCGTTATGATGGGCCTTGCGAGGGATGGAAGGTTTTTGGGATTTGACATGGGACATGATTTTGAATTCGAAGCTTGGGTGAGGTGGGAAAAGAAGGGATTGATCTCAGCTAGGACAATTAGGGAATTTGATGAAAAGGCAGCAGAAGAACTTGAAGAGTTCATGGAAGACAAAAAGTTCTCAGTTCATCTTCATGAGCTTCTAATGCTGGGAGAAGCCTTATCGGAGGAAGAGGCTTTTAAGGCATTGATGGAGGAATTCGGAGAGATCGACAGGGAAAAGCCCAAGAGAGCTCTTGAAATTTTGAAAAGACTGGGGTTCGTAAGTTTTTAATTCCCCTCTTTTAATTCCTTCTCTAACTCGTTAATTCTTTTAACAATGTTCTCCTTCAACTTCTCAAGGAGCTCCATTGGTGATGTTGCGGTGTAAACGTAGCCAAGCCATCCCTTTTGGATTAACTCCCTTTTCAGTAGGCCCTTTCTGTATAGATTTAATACGTGTTCTCTCACACTCCTTTCGCTTATTCCCAGCTCTCTTTGGATTTCTGTAATTCTCATGGGGACTTTTTTCTCCAGAAGTAATCGATAAATCCTGATTTCAGTCTTTTTAACGCCCAAGGATCTTAACAGGCTCTCAAGCTTTTCATAGATCTCGCCCATTTTCTCACACCTCTGCAAATTTATCTTCATACCCAAACTTCATAAAGGTTGCGGTTCTAAGTGAAATTTACCGATGTAAGTTCCATCCGGCAGATACACGTTCCCCTCTTTGCTATTCTTCAGGAAAGGAATCATCTTAATTCCATCTTTTATGTTAAATCCTTCCATGTAGGGATTTATCGTTGGAAGAATCAAGAAATTTTCAATCCTCAGAAAGCATTTGGTCTTCCTTATAGAGCTTCCAATTCTGACTGTGATTGCTGGGTGGATATGTCCAAGAAAGGCTTTCTCAAACTTTACATCCGGAAGGTTTTGGTGGCCATGAACGAAGAGGTAGTTATCGATGGAGTAATGGCACACAACTTTGACATTCTCAAAATGTCTCAAAGCTTCTTCAATTTTTCCGTCATGATTTCCCCTCGTTATTATTATTTCAAAATCCCTAAGTTCGGAAAAGAATTCTATGAGCAGTTTTTTTGTAAAGGGATTAACGCCTAGAGGCTCTTTGATATCACCAAGGATAATTATAAAATCGGGGTTTTTGAGCTTTATAAATCCCGCAAGCTTCCTTTCAAATTTTGTTCTCATTCTCAATCCTCTTAAAGGTTCAAAAGCTATATGAGGATCTGCAAATATCAACGTCTTTCCTTTTGATGTTTCAAGTTCAATAGAGAGATTCTCAAAGGTTTTTTCAGCATCCAAGCCGGGGAACCTCCGAATAATAAAAGGGATAGAAAAGAACTGAAGGTATCAGATCAATCCCCTTTCCTTCTTTCTCTGTCTCTTGAGCCTCCTAATTCTCTTCTTGATCCA
>DQUR01000185.1 GCA_015662175.1 Thermococcus paralvinellae
GAAAGGTTGAGCTCATTCAGGAGGAGCCGTTTGGGGACAGATACGTTGTTCCGGTGGAGACCTGATTAGTATTAATATTAAGTTCTCTCCTCCCTTTTTGCTGGTCTAAATGTTATCACTAACAGCGGGGGCTCTTCACCAATGTAGAGGGCTTTCTTATCCTCGTTGATGTAAAAATAATACTTACCCCTGGGTACCTGTTTGAGGAACCTTCTGGGTGTTGTAACTTTTATGAACTTCTCGTTTCTCCAGAAAACACATTCATAAGTTCCTTCAATGTTTTCAATTTTCTCCATGATTTCATCAAGGCTTAAAAGCTCAGCATCAAGCTTTGTGCATACAAGGGACTTCCTTTTATTCGTGAAGATGACGATTTTTTCATTGATTTCAATCCTTTCTGCATTTTTAAGGAAATCCAGAAGTGCAGAATAAATCCGTTCGGGCTTTCTCCTCTTTGATAGTCTTTTAATAATTCTCTGCTTTGCATGGTTTGTTAGAAGCATGAATCATGGGTGGAGGGGAAGTTTATAAATGTGATGTGTCCAGAAGTCAGATTGTTTATGCCAACATAGCTTTACTAAGGGGGCGGAGATTCTTCAGAAACAGGTCTTTCAAATAGGTTTCTCTCCTTCTTGCGTTCGTAGGTGCTTTTTGAGTGAAACACTGAAAAGCCCACAATAAGGCGGAATTCGCTTGAAGAAAGGCATCTTAGAAGAGGACAGTAAACTTTGATCAAACTTTTGCCAGACAAAAGTTTGTTATGGTGCCGGGGCGGGGCTTCGAACCCCGGATCTCCCGGTTTCTCAGGCTCCCCCGAAGGGGAGTCACCCTATGAGCCGGGCGCTTTGACCAGGCTAAGCTACCCCGGCACGCCCGCATATACCTCCTTGGGATGCATTTTTAAATCTTTCGTTATTCCATGGTTTCCAGTACCAGTTTAAGCAATTTTTCGCTATTAACAGCTATGATGTTCAGCTTTTCGGAGGCACTTAAGTCAAATTTTAGTTCCCTTCCAGTGTCATCTGTCACAATCGCCCCGGCTTCCCTGGCTATTAAAACACCTGCCGCTATGTCCGTGGGTCTCACGTAATTCCTGATGTCCAGAACACCATCAAGGGCACCTTTAGCCAGGTATGCAAGCTCCATCGCAATGGCACCAAGCACCCTGATGCGCTTGACCCTTTTTATAAGTCCCATTCCCCTTCCCCTCGTGTAGAAGCTTATCGCTATTGCCCTCTCGTTGAGTTCCCTGACGTAAATAGGTTTGCCGTTGAGATAGGCTCCCTTTCCAGGTATCCCCTCATAAACGTTCTCTGTCATGAATTCATAGAGCATAGCATATTCCGCCTTGCTACCCTTGAACACAGCAAAGCTAAAGCCGAAAATTGGGATGCCGTGAATAAAGTTGAACGAGCCATCAAGGGGATCTATCACAACCGTGTAATCACTTCCGACATCAATACTTCCGGTCTCTTCGCTAACAATGTTCACGCCAAGGGATTTTAATGAGTTAAAAACGATATCCTCAGCAATCTTATCAACGAGTTTTGTCTTATCTCCACTTGGGCTAATCCCAATAACTTTTCCACCTTCAGGTTTTCCAAAAAGGGGGACTATTTCCCGCTCAACCTCCTTTGCAATACTCAGAGCAATTTCATTCCATTCATACATTTTCAAACCCCCATGAGCATTCTCAATAGATTCCTCGTTCCCGGGGCAAATCCAAGGATGAATATCACCATCTTTATGAAGTCCATAAGCTCTTTGTCACTTTCAGTTTCCTGCAATTCTTTCATGAGGTGGAGTACTATCACCAGGATTATTAGCTTTAAGGGATACATAACCGCCGCCGTTCCGGTTAGATTGATTAGGAACCTTGGGAGGACGTGCTGCTCCCAGTAACCCATGAACTGAATCCCAACGAATGTGGTCGTTGCATCATAAAAGTGGGCATAGAAAAGGTAGCTGTTCTCTCTAACGAGCTCAATTTTTTTTGTCATTAAATAAATAACACCCTCCGATATTATCAGGGCGGGAATGAAGTACTTCAGCACGGTCCAGGTGAAATGTATCTTATATATGTGTGCCAGCAACATAATAAAGTCAAGGCCCACAAGTGTCCATCCGAGGTAAAGAAATGCCCTTCTCCAGTCCTTAAAGAGCCTGTGGGTTATGAGCAACGAGGCAAAGGTTATCGCAAATGTAACCACATATATCCCTGGGGTAACCGTTAGATACGTCCTTGGATAGATGGTTGCATCGGTTAATGCCCTTGTGAATGCTCCAAATACCATGTAGGGTATTAACGCCCTGAAAAATGCATTGTCATATTTTATGCCAAGTCGCTTTAGAATTTTATAAACCATCAATGCCGCAACTCCCAAAATGATCGCGTAGGTTAGTGTGTTAACGACGTTGTAACCGGTGTTGTATTTTATCGGGTTCACAAAGTATTTCTGGAATATCTTGATTGGTTCCATCCAATCACCACTGAGGGTTTGCCATTTGCAATTAAAGTTTTTTCTTTCCAAATTTTTCCAATTAATTTTTAAAGTTTTGAAGCGGAATATAAGCAAAGGTGATTGTCATGCACTTAATGGAATTACCTCGTGAGGTTCTTCTTGGAGAAGATCTGAAGGGTAAGGTCGGAGAGGTTGCTAAAAGGTTAAAATTGGGTGAGAGGGCGCTGGTTCTTTATGGGCCCAAAACCAGAGAGATTGCCGGAAAGAATGTCAAGCATCACTTAAGAGAGAACTTTGATGTTCACAGTTTAACGATTAAAAAAGCCTCAATTGAGGAAGTTAAAAAAACGGTTCAAAGGATAAAAGATGAAGACATTCGGTGGGTTGTTGCCGTTGGTGGAGGGAGTATAATAGACGTTGCCAAACTAGCTTCCTTCAACAGTGATATCCCGTTCATTAGCTTTCCCACAACGGCCTCTCACGATGGTATAGCAAGTGCAAATGCCTCAATTAAGGATCTTAATGCCAAGACTTCAATAAAGGCAAAGCCACCGATAGCTGTCATTGCCGATGTAAGGGTTATCAAAACCGCCCCGTATCGGTATTTAGCGGCCGGGGTTGGGGACATGATTTCAAACTTAACGGCGGTAAAGGACTGGCAGCTGGCTCACAAGCTCAAGGGGGAATACTACAGTGAGTATGCGGCATCCCTATCTTTAATGAGTGCCAGGATGGTGATAAGGAATGCTGACATCATAAGGATGGGCAACGAGGAAAGCGTTAGGAAAGTGATAAAGGGATTGATTTCAAGCGGTGTTGCCATGAGCATAGCAGGCTCCTCAAGACCGGCAAGCGGAGCTGAACACCTCTTCAGCCATGCCCTGGATTTAATCGCTCCTAAGCCAGCCCTACATGGTGAGCAATGCGGTGTTGGAGCTATAATAATGGCTTATCTCCATGGATTGAAGTGGCAGAAAATTAGGGAAACCTTAAAGAGGGTCAACGCTCCAACAAATGCATATGAGTTAGGGATTGATCCGGAGTTCATTGTTGAAGCCCTAACCATTGCCCATAAAATCAGACCTGAGAGATACACCATCCTGGGAAAGGATGGTTTAACGCGAGAAGCAGCTGAAAAAGCTGCTAAAATCACTGGGGTTATTTGACTATCACCATTCACATAGGAGGTGTCAGAATGGTAATCACATTAGTTGGTGAAAAGTTAGCCAAACCTGGTGTTGAATTCATTCATTACGGCCCAGCTGACCCATGCAAAACCTGCAGGCTGGCAAGGGTCTGCGTTGGGAACTTAGAGCCGGGAAGGAGGTACAAAGTGGTGAGAGTAAGGAACATAGAGCACTCCTGTCCCATTCATGAGGGAAAAGTCAGGGTAGTTGAAGTGGTTGAGCCTTCCATAGAGGTGGCAATAGAGCCCAGGCTTGCAATAGTCGGCTCGAAGATTAAAATTAAATTCATTGAATGCGACGATCCAGAGAAGGAAGAGATATTTAAACCAGAGGGGCTTTTTGAGGATGACCCTGTTAAAATCCTTGAAATCGTTGGTGAAATTGAGTGCAAAGGCAAAAAATACAAGGTGGTCAAAGTTATGCGGGAAAAAGAGTAATTTCCCTATTCCCCTTTCTCTTTATTCCACAAAAACCATGAACTCCTCCCCAAGCGTTTTTATCCTGTAACCCCTCGCTTCCCCATCGAGGAGACGTTTAATGTTTCTAAGCAGAACCTCCCTCTTTCTGAGTAGCTCTTGTGCCTCTTCCACTGTTATTGCTTTAAATCTCAGCTTTCCTCCCACTCTTGTTTGGGCAACCTTTGGGACATCAACCCTTACAACCACCCCAATCTTTGCATATCCCCCAGTTGTCTGTCTGCCGATTTGGCTTTCCATTCGCTGGAACCTGAATTGCTCCCAAAGGAATAGCATCCTTTACGCCAATAACAGACGTTATCATTGCAACTGCTAATTATGGATTTATCTCATAGGATAGCGTAATTTTTATATATCTCGGAAAGTTAATTATTGTTGATGTGATAGTGTTTGATATGTGGGTGTTAAGCCTGAATGGAAAAGCTCTGAAGATGTGCTCATTACTCTCCGAAAATTCTCAATGGAAAGTGGCCAAATAAAATGATAATGCTATAACACATGGAGGTGTGCACTATGGATGTCTTTGCTGATGGACTGTTAGTTAAATTGTTTGATTAGTTTACATCTGCTCCCCTACATGATTGCACATCTCTTCATAAACAACATATCGACATTGAAAAGTTTTCTTGGTAGGGGGTAAGTAAAATATTTGACATTAAGTTACCAGAGAACGAAAAGAGGAGATACGAAAAAGTTTTCACAATAGTGTGGGTTTTAGTAGCTATAATCGGAATAATCCTGATGATAAAGGAAGGAAAGGGAGCTCCAATCCAAGAAACACGGGGTTATCTCACAAGGATAATAACCCTTTGGCAAGTAGCTAGTTTAGCTCTCATATTCAGGAATGGGGCTAACTTGTCTAAAAATTTAATTTATAGGTGGCATGATGCACAAGTGCTAAAAGAGTATACTAATGATGATGCAATCCTCAGGATAGTAGGAAGGGCTACTAGATTGAATTTAGTGTTAGAGGGATGGTTTTTGTTTGGATGGTCAATTACCTATATGATAGTCAAATCAACAATTAAGGGGTCAATTCTTTCCTTAAAACTGTGGCTTTGTGGATTAATATTTGGTATAATGTTTGGTTTGTTCATGGCAAGAAATAACAAAGGTATCCTCTTGAGAAACGAAATCTTGATAGCATTGTTGTTTGCCGCGAAAGAAACTCGAGAAAAGGTCTTAAAACTGTTTGGGAAATCTCCTACTAAAATTTTAGGAGTCCCTGTTAAACCTCCCAAACCGCCAAGACTGCCGCCCTTCCCCTGATCCAATAATTTTCGAGAGGTGAACATAGTGGGAACTCCAAGCAGGCAGCGGCTTGTTTTGAACGTATGCCGTTTTATTGTCTTCCTTGGAGTAATAAGTGGGTTAATGTATGGAAGGATCGATCATATTTACAGGAGTTCTTTAGCGTTTGTTGGTCTCTTACTTCCAGAGTTCTTTCAGAGAAGAATTAATCCGCATGGGAAACTCCAGTTATTCTTGAGTCCACTTTACAATGATAAAACTATGGTTGTTTTAAGCGTTTTTATAGCAGTTCATGTTTCACTCGTGAGTGTGCCTTTCACAACAATTGATCTCTTCCATAAGGAGTGGACCGATGCAGATGTAATAAGCCATTTTTTGGGTGGGCTAGCGATTTGGGTTATTGTGGCTGAAGTGTTGAATGAGCTTTCAAGAATTTATACGCTTTCAGAAAGACAAGTTATCTTGTATTCTTTTGCTGTAACGCTTATGCTGGGCATGGGATGGGAAATTGCTGAAAGGCTTGTCGAGAGCAAGATACCTTTCATACAGGAGAGTTTAGGCAATAAAATCAGAGATATAGTTGTGGACACACTTGGGGGATTGCTGGGCGTTTATATGGTGAAGATTAAACACTTTCCCTTTAGCATTGTTAAAGACAACTAAGCTTTAATTCTCAATTTGGGCAACACAAGAACAATAAAGGTTGAACTTCACAAGAGCATCATCAAAAAACAATCTCAGAAGCTCCAGTAAGATTATTTTGCAAGCTAGTTCTCTTTCAAGTCTTCCACCATTTCCCCATTATACTCATGGCATCACCAATATTGCATCAGGCTTAGTCATCGCACATGCCCTCATAACTCCAGAAAGAAGGCTTTCATGGTAAAAACATAGTTTTGCAATCACACTCTAGTTTTGCACCCAATAGATGGATAAAGCTTTAACCATAACGTTGAACCTATAACCATGTTTGTCATAGATGCCGCAATATTCATTCAGGGAATAGACGTCGAGGGATACACAACCCCCGGGGTGGTGGAGGAGGTTAAGGATCCTGAGTCAAAGCTCCTTCTGGAGAGTTTGATTAGTGCGGGCAAGGTAAGGGTTTTGATTCCATCAAAGGAAAGCGTTGAATTCGTTAGAGCAAAGGCCCTTGAGACGGGTGAGCTGGATGAGCTGAGTGAAGCTGATATTGAACTTTTAGCATTAGCCTATGAACTCAACACAACCATTTTCACCGATGATTACAACCTCCAGAACATCGCGAAAACCCTTGGAATAAAATTTAAAACGCTCAAAAAAGGCATAAAGAGGGTGATCCGCTGGAGATATGTGTGCATCGGATGCAACAGAAAATTTAAGCGTGAACCACCAGGAAGTATTTGTCCCGAGTGCGGGAGTCATGTTAGGTTACTCCCAAGGGGGCGTCAGCGCTCATAGGGCTCTTCATCAAATCCGGACAGTTCTATCATCATCCGCTTTAGAGGTAGTATTCAATAAGTTTTCTGAGCTCAAAGTTTGGCTTGGCCTTTTTTCTTAAAAACCTTTTGAGCTGTGTGTTCTCTGCCAAAAGCCCGCTCAGCTTTATGGCCAAAATTTTATTGTCCTCTCTGACTCCATAGGCTTTATATCTGAGGGGTGCCCACTTCTTTTCAAGCTCATACACCTTTTTTTCGAGCTCTTTAACTTCGTTCTCCAGTTTCTCAACGTTTCCTTCTGGAATTCTAAATTCTCCGGTAAGAATTATCCTTAGAATGTGTCCCTCACTAACCCCATACCTTTCGCCAAGACCCCTTATCCTTCTCCAGAGGTCTTCGTCAATTTCAACCTCAATCTTTCCAAGTCCTCTCTCGGGTTTTATTTTTAAGCGCACGATTTTTCTCCTCCAGCTCTTCTCTCAAGGCCATATTTTCTTTTCTCAGCTTCTCACTCATTTCATGCATAAACTCTCTATCCTGCATGGCTTTTTCATAAAACCTCTCCAAAGCTTCAAGCTGTTTCTCGATCTCCTTTAGCTTATTCTCAAGCTTAATTTTTTTCTCATGAAGAAATGCCTCCCGTTCAGCTTTTAGTGTTTCCTCAGCTTTTTCGAGATTTTCCTCAATTAATTTTACAATTTCAACTTCGCTAAGTTTTTTGAGCTCTTTAAACCTTTCTTTTGGAATGATTATTTCCATTAAGTCCACCTTTTTTCTTCATCTCGGTCTTTCTATCATAACATAAGATGTAGAATGCCAATAGACTCTTCCACTTTCCGTAAGGTTCAATAATTTCCCTTACATCCCTATCTTTTACTTCCTTAACTCTCTTTCCAAAAATCTTGGCAATGCCCCTCCTCAATCCCAAATCCCCTGCGGGATAAACATTTTTCCTGAGCCCGTATAGGAGGAAAAGCTCAGCACTCCACCTTCCAATTCCCCGGAATTTTGTGAGATACCTTATCGCTTCTTGTTCCCTCATGTTTTCAAGGCTTAAATCAATTTCTCTTTTTAAATAAAGGCTGGTGAGTTCCTTAATATACCGTGCCCTATACCCGAGTTTTGCTTTCTTCAGATCCTCAAGGCTCAATTTTGCTATATCATCGGGCTTTGGAAAAATATACAGGTTCCCAATCCTCTTACCGGCTAACTCAACCAGGTTTCCAATCGTTCTCATGGCAAATTCAAACCTAACCTGTTGCTGGGCTATCGTCTCAATCAGGGCCTGATACCTATACGGGGCGGCTGGAACAGTCAATCCATAGAACTCATCAATGAGGAATGCAAACTTTGAATCCCCAATTTCAGCATAAAACTTCTCCAAATTAGTGTCAAGCCCAAGAATGAACTCAATTTTTTCTCTTGCTTCCTTCTTTTCCTTTGACGAAAGGTAATATGGCAGGTAAAAGTTCTCTCCATCAAAACCAACTATGCCATAATCTAAAGCCTGCCAGAATATTCCGCCCTCGTATCTCCAGGTTTTGTTCTTTATCATCTCATGGGTTACCTTTTTGAGGTCTATTATCTTAACCATTGATCAAGTTTGATTGGATTTTCCTTTATATCCTTTAGGGTGGAAACATAGAGACGCTTCCCATCATGGGAACGCTTAATTTTCAA
>DQUR01000143.1 GCA_015662175.1 Thermococcus paralvinellae
AAAGGTGTAAACGAAGTTTGCTATGGGAAGTATTATCACGATGAATGAAGCCATAGTTTTCATACTTTCCGTCATATAGTTAACCATGTCAGTAGGTCTTTTAACTGTCCCGGTCTCTTTTCCATACACATAGCCTCCAATTACAAAAAACAGGAACAATATTGGAACTATGCCCTTAAGGAATGTAGAAGGTACAATTGTATTCTTAATGGGATCTCTCAGCGGGCCATTTGGGATTATGGTTAACAGGAGCATTAGGAGAAAGTATCCACCTGCGGCCAAAATTGCTTTCTTTAGTGCTCTCATCTCTTTGTCAGTAAGTGGAGTCAGGTATTGAGGAGGGACTTGGGCATGCTCATACTCTTCATCCCATCTAGCAAATCTCGGCATTGCATATTTAACAGTAAATATTGTCCCGACTATAGTAATTACGAAGGTTGAAGCTACCATGAAATAATAGTTCGCAGTAGGATATACGTTGTAATTTGGATCCACAATTTTAACTGCTGCATCTGTGATTCCTGAAAGCAATACATCAGTTCCTGCAATGAATAGATTTGCTGTGAAACCTGAGGCTGCTGCAACATAGCCTAATATTAGTCCGAAGATAGGATCCTTCCTTCTAGAGTAAAAGAGTGCTGCCGAAAGGGGAGGAATGATCACTAAAGCTGCATCTGAAGCTAAATTTCCACAAATTCCCACAATAAATATTGCAGGAATCAAATACTTCTCTGGGACTTTAGTTAGAGTCTTCATAAGTGCTGGAATAAACCCTGCTCTTTCTGCAAACCCTGCTGCCATCATCATCACGAGTACTAATCCCAGTGGTGGGAACTTTGCAAAGTTCGAGACTACATTTGTTAGAATCCAATATAAGCCCTGCCTGTTTAGTAGGCTTATAATTTTGACTTCCTCTCCCTTTGCTGGATCTACTGCAGATACTCCTGCAAAAACTGCAGAGAGTATAATCACCAAAAACCAAAGGCCTAGGAAGATCCAGAATATGTGAGGCAGTTTATTGCCCACCCTTTCTATCCAGTTCACAAACTTCGTTAGCAAACCTTCATTTGTTTGAGTCATTTTTATCCCCCCGTTTCTTTTTTAGTCGGTGTCAGAGTCAGGTGTTTCATCATACACCAGCCCCATAGTTTTTCCAATTTGGTGGCGGTCTACCCTTATATCTTTCTCCTATCAACCATCCTCCTCCAATAAGACCCACTTTTCAGTCATAACTTTATCCCTTTATCTGCGCAATATTAACTTATGTAATTATTCTTAAAAAGATTTTCTGTAAATAGGGATGTTAAGTTTTAGGTTTGTTAAGTTTTAGGTTTCCGAACAGGTAGGACCATACACCATCCATTAATGTTAAGTAGTCCGTAGACAGAGAAAATTAAAAACTCACAAAAATCCCATGGAGAGGGTTAATTCAAAACATAGGGAGTATTACCACATAAACCAAGAATCTTTCTTTTAAATTCAAAAAACGCTTAAGCTCTCAACAACAAAATGGAGAAAAGGAAAGTCGAGAGGAGAGTTTAGTAATTTAGCAGTAGTTATTGCCTGGTTCATTGAGAAGGAATATGCATTTGTGATCCCTCTTGTGATTGCAATAAATGGTGATGCCACTGGCATCTTTCCCCATAATCTTTCGAAAGGTTGTTTGGTGATACCCTTAGAGTCTTGTAATTACTCGGTCCATCTAACCTTTAAGCTGTCTTTTTTCACCTTATTGAACTCTTCTTGTAAAGTATTCCCGCTCTTTTCCATAAAAGCTTCAATATCTTTAATTCCAATCTCCTTTAAGCCAATAGCACTGACATCCCTAGGTATTCCTTTAGCCTCAACATTTATACCTATGTGAATTTTAATGCTAACTGGGGAAACGGTTGCTATTGAGATACTGAGCTTTCTGTCTTTAATGTATATATCATCCCCCTCTCGTTTGGCTTTCACACCTTTCTCAGATAGGAGCTCGCAGATCTTTGCTATGAACAGCTTTTGCAATGCCGATGCAAGTAAGACATTGGGGGAATCAAAAATCTCAATTATGTAGTGAATCATATCATCGCTCTTGATTTCCTTCTGAGCTCTCACATCTTCAATGTCAACCATCTCCTCGATTTTGACGTTGCACTTACCCCTAAAAACAACTATGGAGTTCCCAAGAATCCCAAAATTTCTGTAGGCCCAGTGGCTTCTTATCGCCGAGCCATCATAATCAATCCTTTCTTTAATAACTAAGAGTTCCATTATGAGCCCTCCAAGACTTCTTTCAGCTCTTCAAAACTTTTTACATCAACCCACATTTGAATGAACTTAACATTTGGGATTTTCCTTTTTATGTCTTCAACATGAAGCGTTCTGTCGTCAATATAAATTATTTCATCAACCTCATACCCTATGTCCCTGAGTTGTTCAACTGTTCTTGAAATCATGTCTGCCTTGTCTGGGTGGTTCTCAATTTTGGGAAAGATAAAATAATCCCAGAGCCCAAGAGCTTCAAGAATTGGCCTAACAAGTTCTTCCATATTCCAGCTTGCTATACTTAGGATGAACCTATCCTTTGCCCAGTCTAAAAATTCCCTAACGCCTGAAAATAGTGAAAGCTCATTGCCATAGGCATCAATCACAATGTTCCCGTGAACTTCAAAAGGTGGTACAAGCTGGGAGGCATCTTCATGATCCCATAAAGTGCCATCTAAATCTAAAACTAACAGCTTCATTTGACCACCAAAGTAAAGATATGGAGGCGAGTTATAAAATTATCTCAGGTCTATTCTGGCTTTGCCATTAAAGTCCCCGTTCTTGAGCTTAAATGAGACAATATATTTTTAATACTGGCGGGAAAGATCGTACTATTGTTAGCTCTTTTAATGCATGAAGAACGTGCGTGATTTTTATATCCATAAGGCGGGAGGTAATGAAGAGCTAACCTGTGTTGAGGAATTTTTTCGTCGAGGATTGCTCTCTGTTTCCAGTATCAAAAGGCATCCTTGGAGCTTGCTCCACGTATTAATTTTGAAGCGCAAAATGTATAAGGGTTAGACAGTCTAACAAAAAGGTTCATCGTTAAGTGGATTCCCAACAAAAAGTCTGCCCCTTACGAAGACACCCTGTTATAGGCACATTATTGTTGCTTCCCCATACCCCCCGTAAATTGCGGGAGCGTTGGATCCACCTGCCAAATGAATCCATCGACACCTCAACATACGTGCCACTACCAGACGTTGGCTTCATCAACAAGCCCAAATTCGTTCTGTGAGAAGGGCTTCTGCCTCAAATGCCACTGTGAAATAGTTATGGTTCAAACGGGGATCATAACGGAAAACAAAATAAAACCTTAGGACCGTGCACAGGCGGGTTGGCCTATCAAATGCCCAGCCCCCCTTTCGGGGGCAAGAAACTCGGGCTGTTGGGAGCGGCAGACTAAACGGGTCGGTTTCCCTTCCCGCTTACATCCCCGCCCCATCAAACCCGTCTTCTACGGGTGCCCTCGTCCCTGGCATGGGCCGGTCCCACTGGCCCTGCGCCAGGGAATGGCCGCCTATTTTCGGGGACCGCTTCGGCCTTAGATGCCTTCAGGCCTTATCGGACGCGGCGTAGCTGCCCGGCTATGCCCTGTAGGACAACCGGTAGACCAGAGGCCGCGGCACCCTGTTCCTCTCGTACTGGGGGCACCTTCCCCTCAGGCGGCCAACACCCCCGGTAGATAGCATCCGACCTGTCTCACGACGGTCTAAACCCAGCTCACGTTCCCCTTTAATGGGTGAACACCCCCACCCTTGGCCCCTGCTGCAGGGCCAGGATGGGAAGAGCCGACAGCGAGGTAGCAAGCCTCGGGGTCGATATGGGCTCTCGCCCGAGACGACTCTGTTATCCCCAGGGTAGCTTTTCTGTCATCCCAGGCCCCCACCGGGGAGGCACTGGGGTTCGCTAGGCCACCCTTTCGGGGCTGGACCCGCCTCTGTTACGGGTCCAGTCAGGCCGGCTTTTGCCCTTACACTCTACGGCGGATTCCTGACCCGCCTGAGCCGACCTTAGGGCGCCCCTGATACCTTTTCAGGGGCGTGCCGCCCCAGCCAAACTGCCCACCAACCGCTGTCCCCCCATCCGGGGGTTAGCCGTACGGCAGGAGATGGGCGGTGTCTCATGGACGGCTCCACCCGGCCCGGAGACCGGGCTTCGAC
>DQUR01000121.1 GCA_015662175.1 Thermococcus paralvinellae
AAAGTAAAATCGTTTGTTCATTGGCACTCCCTCCATGGTCATATAAGTTTCCAGTGGTAATCACTTGGATCGTCTACTGTCATTATAACCCTTTTATACGCCAGTTCAGTTTCAAGCATTAAGATTTCCGTCCCAACCCTTATTAATTGAAAGAACTTGAACCTTCTGATATAACACTTGTAATTCTGCTTCTTCTTGGTTAATCACTCTGGTTAAATTTTCTATCCTTGCATTCACTTCACTCAAAACCTTATCAACATCGAAATCCTGACAAGAACAGCTTTCACACTTCTCAATCCTAACCTGCAAATCCTTGACTTCTTGAAAATCCCCTTGAGCAAGAACAAAACCAAAACTGCTAAACACTAACAGCGCAACAATGCCCAAAATTACCCACTTCCTCATTCGCCCCCTCCCCAACCAAGGATATCATAGGCGAAAGTAGTATATAACTGTTTCTATTGTCATACATAAATGTCAAAAACATAACACAAATTAACATAATTCACATGAAATAAACCAAACAAGCAGAGTAAAAACAAATTACTCAGCCTCAACTGGTGAATACCTCACCTCCACCCCTAACCTTGTTAGGCTTTTAATCATCCCCACCTGGATGTAAGCTAAAATCTTTGTGGGTTTTCCGTATTCAATGTCGAGGATTTCCCCAATTGAGTTTATCAGGGCAACCACCTGTGGAACCTTATCCCTCTCTTTAATAACGACCTCAAAGGGTTTATACTTTGGGAGAGCCGGTATTGCCCTTTCAAGGGCATCGTAAAGTTCTCTTAGCTGATTCAGCTTTGCCGATGTGCCAACAACGTCAAAGATAACCATCCCCCTTTTATCAGCAAGCTCTTTAATTGCTTTCTTTTTATCTTCAACGTCAGCTTTTGTCGTTAAGTCCTGCTTATTCAGGACAACAATTATCGGCTTGTCCAATGCTTTAAGCTCTCTCAAAATTTTAAGAGAGGCCAGAAACTTTCTCCCAATTTCGTTCCAGGGCTCACCTACATCCAAAACGAGAAGGATTATGTCAGCTTTCGTTATCTCTTCAAGGGTTGAGTGAAAGGCCTCAACGATGAATGGGGGCAGGTCATCTATGAATCCAACTGTATCCGTCGCCAAAACCCTCTTTTGGCCAACTTTAAATCTCCGCGTTGTTGTATCAAGGGTTGTGAACATCTGATCCTTGGCAGGGATGTTCTCTCGAGCTAAAGCATTTAAAAGTGTTGATTTCCCCGCATTGGTGTATCCGGCAAGGGCTATGAGAATGAACCCCACCTCTTCTCTCCGTTTTCTTTTAACCTCTCTGTCCTCTCTAACTCTTTCAAGCTCTTTCCTTATCTTACCCATCCTATAGCGAATGTGCTTCAGATACTGATGGATTTGATACTCACCCATACCTTTAAAACCCGGGTTTTCTCCCATCTTTGCCCTCCTAATTGCTTCCCTAACGAGAGGTAGCTCGTATCTTAGGTTAGCGAGCTCAACCTGAAGCTTTGCCTCTTTAGAATGGGCTCTCCTCTCAAAAATCTCAAGGACGAGTTGCCACTTATCCATAATGTCAATTCTAAGCTCTTTTGCAATGTTAAAAGCCTGAGAGGGTGTGAGCTGATTTGCGAAGATTATCCTATCTGGTTTGAGCTTTTCAACGAGCTCCTTTATCTCTTGAAGCTTTCCCGGACCGACGTTGTACTTCGGATGCTCTTCTCTAACCTGCTCAACTATTTCAAGGACTTCATAACCTGCACTTCGGAGAAGCTCTTCAAACTCTGCCTTATTTACTCTTTTTCTGGGTGAATGCCTAATAACACCAATTACTTTCATCGGATTGAGCTAATGTATAGGGGTTTATATTCTTTTGGAAGAAAGGGAACATAAAGCAAAAGAGTGATTAAGCTTCCTGAAGTTTGAGAATCGCCTCTGCCAAATCTCCATTCGCTTCTTCCAGTGCTTTTTTAGCAGTCTCATAATCAACGTTAGCCTGCTCCATGACAAGCTTAATGTCCTCCTCCGGAATGTTCAAAAGTTCTCTAACCTCCTCCTTGCCAATTATCTGATAGCTTTTCTCTCCCATTGCAACAATCGCCGTAACCACAGGCTCTCTGATTACAATCTCCTTATTTTCAAACCTTATTATGACCTCCTTAACACCCTCTAACTCTTCCATCTTAATTCCAAGCTGTTTCATCATTTTTTTCATCTGCTTTGGGTTCATGCCCTTCATTGGAAGCATTTACACCACCAATAAAAGCTCGAGGCATGGGTATTTATAGTTAGCGCGAAGGTTAAAAATCTTAAGAAGGGCTCACTCACTTTCACTTTTTCCTTCCTTTGGCCCTGTCCAGGTTTCCTCGTTGCTCTTCATTATTCTTTTTCTGTATTCTTCATACCTCTTCCTGGCTTCTTCGGCTTTCTCCTTCTCACCAAGGTATTCATAGGCCTCGGCCACGTGCTTCCACCACATTGGATCTTCTTCCGCCTCCTTCAGGCAGTATTCAAGGAACCTCTGATAAGCCTCTCTGGCAAGTGATTCGTTACCAAGTTTCCTCGCTATGTTTCCAACGTCCTCCCAGAATACACCCTCTTCCTGGGCCTCTTTCATATAGTATTCCAGGGCTTTCCCCCATGCTTCCCTTGCCTTTTCCTCATCACCCAACTCCTCATAGAGCTTTGCAACGTCCTCCCAGAACCAGGGTTCTTCCTCAGCGTAACGCTCCAGAGCCTTTGCGGCT
>DQUR01000132.1 GCA_015662175.1 Thermococcus paralvinellae
AAAGGCTTTCTTAAATCGAAGGTAAAGATGTCAATGTTGCTGTAGCCGATTTCATCCGCAGTTTTTTCGATAAACTTAATCAGCCTCTCATCGATGTCCAAAACGGCTATCCTCTTCGGCAGGCCTGAAAGCATTAGGGCAATGCTCGTTAAATCATCATCACCAAGGACGAATACCTCCTTGTTTTCCAGATCCCCTCTCGTGTGCATCAAAATGATTCTCGCCACGGTGGTTTCGGGGGTTACATAGGCCTGATCAAACTCGTGCTTTGGCTGGGGCCTGTCCTTGACTATCTCCTTAAACTGCTCAAGGAGCTCACCAAAAGCATCAATGTTGACGGTTTTTCCTTCACAGCTTAGGCAGGGGTAGTCCTCCCTCTTACCTATCCCATGCTCATCGGCAAATTCCTTCCCCTTGTCCGTCAAAAACACCCCATCCCTGAACTCAACATAGCCGAACTCATTCAGCACCTCAAGGACCGCAACGACCAGAGGTAAAGGCTCTTCACTCAAATCCACAATCCTCCATATGTTGCTGCTCGCCAAAATGGCACCCACAACGTTCTCTATCGTTCTCTCGTAAACAGGGATGTTTGTTTTTTCCTTCACCTTGGCTATAATTTCTCTCACTTCACGCACCTCCCAATGTTCTAAGCTCGTAAAAAGCCCGTTAGGTTTTAAAGTTTTTGATTTGAAAGGGAGCTAAGTTCCTGAGCTAAGATTTTAGCCAGTTTTTCTGCACTCTTTCTTACCTCATCACTCATCTCCACAAAAAGGCCCAGATGCTTCGGCTGGCATCCAATTAGGATGAACTTTGCGTTTACGTTTTGTTTCAGGTAGCCAACTAAAAGCTTGAGGGGAAGCCTGTGAGTTGAAAAGCTTTCTCCCAGGGTTCCCTCCGGATCTGCAATTACGATCTCTCCGGGTTTGCCTCCAAAGTCAACGGCATCTATAAAGATTACGTGTGTGGGATTCTCATCGATTATCCTGCCGAGATAACTTTCAGGGACTTCTCCACAGTTAAGGATGATAACTCCATCGCTTCTTATTCTGTTTTTTAGTTTTTCAGCGATAACGACCCCAAATGCATCATCTCCCCTGATGTCGTTTCCAATGCCACAGATCACAACCTTCTTAGCTCCCTGAAGAAAGTCCTCAAGCATTTTTACCACCTATATTCAAAGCTTCTCAGCGATTTCCCTCACCTTCTCTGCGAATTCGCTGTTTAAAAGCTCTTTAACGTTGCCAATTTTTGCGTCTAAGTCTTTATAAAGCGGAATGCCAGCCAAGTATGGAACCCCAAACTCTTCAGCGAGCTCTTGAATGTCCCTTTCATCGTTCAGCTTCATATTTTCAACGATGCCAATTATTTTAAGCCCCTGGAGAAGCTCAAGCAATTTTCTGACAACATTCACAGCAAGCTTCGAGGGTGTTGCCACCACCAGGAATTCTCCCCTCTTCAGAAACCTCAGGACGTCAAGGAACTGATCGCCCATTCCTGGGGGCATGTCTATTATGAGAAAGTCAAGTTCCTCCCATCTTGTGATTGCCAAAAGCTCTATCAGGGCATCGCTGATCTCCTGGCCCCTTAGAGGTGTTGGTTTGTCCTCCGAGTAAAAGACTATGCTCATGAACCTTATCCCATGAACTTCCGGGGGCACTATTCCCCTGTCCTCCTCTGGAAGCTCTTTTGGTTCAAATCCCAGAATCACGTGGTCACTTGCCCCGTGGAAGTCCAGGTCAAGAAGACCAACCTTATATCCCTTTTCGGATAAAACCAATGCCAAAGTTGTCGATATCAGCGACTTCCCAACTCCTCCCTTGCCGCTCACGACTGGGATAATTCGCTTGACCTCTTCAAGCCTTGCCTCAATTGCCTTTATCCTCGGGTCAATCATTGTTCCTCACCCTCCATCCTTATAGCCTCGACATAAACTCCCCTTCCCTTTACAACTTCAAAGTCCCTGCTTCCACATTTGGGGCAATTCACAAACACGTGAACGACCTCCGGGATAAAGTGGATGTCCTCCTTTATCCTCTCATCAAATCTGTCTCTGA
>DQUR01000247.1 GCA_015662175.1 Thermococcus paralvinellae
CAAATCATAAACCCACGGATGTTCCGGGGTGTATTCCTCAATTACCTCAACCTCATCCCAGTAGATGTCCGAATTGGCAAGGAGCTTTTTAAGTTTGATGTCATCCGTCTCGGGAACAATCAGCGGCTCTCCATCCTTCCGGGGTGTTGCAACTAAATCACCCACTTTAATTTCCTCTGCTTTCCTGGTTTTAAACTGCCCATCCTCAAAGATAAAGAACGGGTGAGTTGGCGTTACCCTGATTTCCCTTCCACCCTTCGTTCTTATCCTGTACATTTTTTCGGGTGCCATTCTCTTCCAGGCTATGTTGGCCTTAACCCTTCTAACCTTGAGGGTTCTGGCGTCCAACCCATAAAGCTCCAGATTAATTGGTGCATAGACACCATCATCTACCTTACCAAGTATCCCGGAGGCTTCCGCTCTTCTTATGGCTTCTTCAACAATGTCCCCAATTTTTACCGAGCTTCCATCAGATAGCACCACCCTGGTGTCATAATCAACACACTTCGCCACACCAGGATCCCCAACGAGCAGAACGTGACTTTCCCCCCTCAATTTGGTGCCATCAGGTAACTGCCTCGTAACACCACCAAAAAGTGCCAGTGCTATCCCCTTCTTGACTTCCTTATAGCCGTATATGGCGGGGGCTATTGAATCCACTATTGCACTGACTATGTCCTTTCTCTTGGCCAGTTCCCTGATCTTCTGCTCATCCTCCGGTGTAATTTCAAGCTCTTCAATCTCTTTACTTATCTGCTCTATGTGATTGACCTCAAGTATCTTTTTAAAGATCGGCTTCTTCTCTCTCTGCTCCAGAATTACCCTCAAAATGCCGGTTATTACAACCCTATCACCCGGTAAGGCAGAGTCAACTAAATCGTCTAACAGAATTGCATCGACAAAGCGAGGCATCTGTCCGCCTTTAAGGCTCTCGGGTCTATCCTGCAGTCTGAATGTCTGCAGATTTATGAACTCGCTCTTGTCAACGTTTAGATCGAGATTTTTGCTTCCGCATTGGTCACACTTTGTGGGCTTAATTAGGGTAGCAAAAGGCTTCTGCTGGCGGATCATCTCATTCCCACAGTCCTTACACGCAAAAACGGCCTTGGCAACGTATGGCTTGACTTCACTCATCCTTGTGATGATCCCCTCGACCTGTATAAGCCTGTTTATGTGTTCACTGCCCAGTTCCTTAACCAAGAGGGTTTTTGGTAGATTGTAGAAGCGTGCGTGAAGCTTTAACGGTTCCTTCCTGAAGAATTCTTCCTGAAGGATTATCTGAAGTGCATCCTCAGCCGCAAGTAAAGTTTCTTCCGGGTTGTTCAAAAGCTCCTGGGCCAATTCTGGGTCAAACCCATTCAAGTGCTCCCAGTTTATTGAAATTGAACGCCTTGGGATGACAGTTAGGATGTCACTTATCTTGTTAAGATAAACCCTATTGCCCTTATCATCGGAGTATTCCCTTAGAAAACTTGCAAAGCGGCTAATCATTTCCTCCCTGTCCATCACCTCTCACCCAGCCATTCGTTTCTTATTTTGGAAATTTGAAGATAGACCCTTCTCTCTTCCGGGGACAGTCTGGAGAGAACCTCAAGGCTGTTTGGACGGAACATTATTGCATTAAGGATCTTATTAAAGCGAAGCCTTTTAAGGTAGTGATACTTCCTCTTTAGATTTGCCAGTTTTGTCATCTTTGCGTTCAGGATATCAACGTTGCCTTCAAAATTCTTTATGTATGTCTCCAGGTAATAGATGTAAAATTCGGCTCTCTCATAAAGTCCCTCCGGAATCGGGGTTATGGGCTCATTTTCCTTTTCCTCCACGATAACCCTATCAATCTCACCTATGACTTTTTCAGCCTCATCCATTATCTCAACTACCCCGCTCTCCCAGAGTTCTTTAGCCTTCCAGTCCTCAATTAAAACCATGTCTCCAGTTTTCCAATCGCCAAATGGTTTAAGCAACTTCACGGCAATTAGAGTTCTACCCGTTAGCATGAGCATCACCAGACCATAGGTTATGTGAGCGTTATGATTTCTTAAACTTTCCCACATGATTGCCAGAGGAAACCCTTTAAACCTTTTAGGAATAGAGGATTAGGGTGGTAATAATAATGTTAATCGGAATAATGAGTGATACCCACGACAACCTACCAGCAATAGCAAAGGCTGTTGAGCTTTTTAATAGAGAAAAAGTGGACTTGGTGATCCATGCAGGAGATTACGTGGCTCCCTTTGTCAAAAGAGAGCTCTCAAAACTGAAAGCGCCACTAAAAGGGGTTTTTGGAAACAACGATGGAGAGAGAAGAGGACTGAATAAGATGTTAGGAATCTCAGATGAGATACTTGAAATCGAAGCAGATGGGATGAAAATTATCGTTCTTCATGGGATAAATGAGAAGGTGGTTGAGGCTTTTGCGAAAAGTCAACTGTACGATGTGATAGTAAGGGGTCACACCCATAAATATGAGATAAGGGAAACGGGGAGAAGCATACTTGTGAATCCCGGGGAGGTGTGTGGATACCTCACCGGAATCAAAAGCGTTGCATTCCTTGACACAAAGAAAAGGGAGATAAAGATAATTAACCTTGACACAGGAGAACCCCTTGGCTTTATGAGTCTTTAGGAATAATGAAAAATGTTATAAGCCCTGAGAGTAAAAGGGAGAAATGGTATGGGATATGGAAGAGCTGTCAGTCCCCAAAGAAAGATACGACTCTCTTATTTTTATTGGAATACAGGCGGATGGTACAATCGAGTTCATTAAGGTATATGGTGAGGACAAAGAGAAAACTATTGAAATACTGAATCGCTTCTTTAGTGAAAAGAATCTCCACCCGGCAGACTTCGTTCTTGTCGATGAAGGATATGAAGATGTAGGAGAAAAAAAGTTAATAAGCACGCGAACAGAGGAAGAGCTTTCAGCATATTTGGCCAGATTGGGCCTAAAACTGCTTTCTAATGGCGTGTTGTACTTGGAAGGAAAAGACAAAATATATCAGGTAACCGCTGTAAGCAAGGAGCTCCTAAAAAGGATTAAAACTCGAGATAATAAGGAAGAGCCCCAGATAAGGGAAATCGAGCCATACATAGATGTAAAACCTGTAGAGGATGAGATTCCAAAAGAATTTCTGAGTTCACTAATGCTTCTGGAACTGAGAGAGGACACCCTGATAATCAATGAGGCGGAAATACCCCTGGAAACAGTACTTAAAAAATGCATCAAGGGGAGCGTAAAGCTGCCAAGATACATGGAGGTTCATGGGAACATAATAGAGATTTTTGATGATGAAATTCACGAAAAGCTTGCTTCCCAAGTTGAGTGGGTCTTGGTAAAGACCCCCGTAATTTGTTGGGACTACCATGTTGATAGCATGGAAGAGTTTGAATTCAGGAAAGTTGAGGAGAGGGTTTACTCTGCACCCCTCTTTTTGAAAGCTTATCGTGGCTATTTGATACTTTCAGAACCACCTGTTGAACTCGTTAAAAGGCTCAAAAAGATAAAGGGCAGAGGATATGTGAAGTTCCCGGTTGGTGTCAGATACCACAAGATACCTGTCGATTTTACCCTCCTCGTTGAAACCAGGGATATCAATAAATACAGAAACTTGGGGTTTCCAGTGAGAATTAAGTTGCCAAGCTTTGATGAAGAAACGCTGAAAAAACTTTTCTTAAAGGAATTTGGTGTTGAAATTCCGCTTTCAATTCCCAAGGAACACAGAACAATGAGTGCCCTTATGAACCTAAAAAGACTCGTTGAAAAGCTCAAGCTTAGGAATCCGGAGAAAGACACGTCAG
>DQUR01000089.1 GCA_015662175.1 Thermococcus paralvinellae
TGACATATGTGGGCTGTGAAGAGAATATACGGCGGTTTTCCAATTTCTGCATAGACCATTGGCAAAACCCGTTTATCCTTAATCTCCACCTGAACTCTTATTTTAGCCTTTACACTCTCTCCCTTCTTTAACCTGTCAATTATTTTATTCGCAATCTCCTCACTTACAGCAACGGCTGGAATCTTTGCCCATTCCAAATCATTCTTTGAGAGGAACAACCCAATGTAGGGAAAAGCCCTGCCCATTCCTTTGTGATAGGCTATAAAACCTATGGCACCGCTCTTGTTAGCTTTTTCATAATTTTTCCTCCATTTTTTGCCAATTAAAACTATCCTCCCTTCTGCTTTTTTCCAGTCTTCCTCTCTTTCGATGTGAACTATCTCCCCCTCTGCTTCCCCTCCCGGGGAATGTGTCATAACTACAAGAGGTATTCTCCCGGTGTCAAATTTCTGGTCAAGGGTCTCAATTTCGCCATAAATTAAGTCCCATGCAATTGGAGATTTCAGGGTTAGATGCCAAGTTTCTCCATCATAGATATCCTCCAAAAGCTGAGCATCAATTCCAGCCTTTTTGAGCTCTCCGAGGATGTACTCTGCTGCATCAACGATTTCCTTTGAACCCTGTATCCTGTGGAACTGGGAGATGTTCATAATGTGCCTCAAGACCTCATCCACATCCATTTTTGACTCCTCAAGAAACTCCCTCATAGCAATCACCGGACATTTTTATTCATCCCCAGGTAACGTGCCTGTTAACCAGAAATCTAACCACAAACGAGAATCCAATCCCGATTAAATTCGCCATTAGATAATGCACGCCGAGATAAACAAGGGCTCCAAACACTACCCACTGGACAACGGCCCCGGTTAAGGCAGCCAAGTGAAAGTTGAGGAGTCTCTTGTAGAGGGGTTTGCCCTTCAAATCTTTAAACGTCCAAAGGTCGTTCCAGGTGAAGTTATTAAGGATCGCAATCTCGGTGGCCACCACATTTGCAAGCATTAAGTTCACAACCCCTCTTCCAAGCATTTTTGCAAAAAGCCACAGAAAAAACTGATTTACAACTATTCCACTCATTCCAACAATTGAAAACTTAATCAAGCGGTCGATTTCACCCTCCCATTTCATCAAACGGTAGAGATGCCTTAGGTAGTTGAAAATCTGCTTCTGGTTGAGCTTGCTCTTCCCGCTCCTTCTCAAACCGAAGGTGTAGGGAACCTCGATGGTTTTGCTGTATTTGCCCTTTATGAGAATCTCAAGGAGGATTTTAAAGCCCACCGGGTTCAGCTCAACGTTTTCGATGACATTTCTCCTAACGGCAAAGAATCCACTCACCGGATCCCTTATGTTCCTGATCCTTGGCAGTGCAACGCGGCCAATCATTATCGCACCCTTCGAGATTAACTTCCTCCACCAGTACCAGTTCTTAACCCTTCCCCCCTTTACATATCGGGAACCGATTGCAATGTCAGCACCATTTTCAAGTGCCTTAATGAGCTCCGGAATCACCTCGGGTGGATGCTGCAAATCAGCGTCCATGACCACAAAAACATCACCTCTGGCCTCTTTAAATCCCCTTATAATGGCGGATGACAGTCCTTTTTCCTTCGTTCTTCTAATCACCTTAATGGGATACCTCTGAGCCAGTTCTCGTGCCTTTTCCCAAGTTTTATCTGGGGAATCATCATCAACGATTATGATTTCAAACTCGTAATCTTTTAGTGCCTTGCTTATTCTATCCACAAGCTCCCCAAGATTCTCCCGCTCGTTGTAGGTCGGAACTATAATTGATATCATAGCAACCCCTTCCGCCGTTTCTCAATATCGTTGCGAAACGTTTATAACGGTTTTTCCTGGAGTTCATTCTCGGGGGGCCGTGGGGTAGCTTGGCCCATCCTTCCGGCTTCGGGAGCCGGAGACCCGGGTTCAAATCCCGGCGGCCCCACCAAAAAA
>DQUR01000137.1 GCA_015662175.1 Thermococcus paralvinellae
CCAAAAAGTCACAAATGAAGCCAAATGTAAGCCTGAATTCACCATAGCCCTTCCAATGGAAAGCCTTATCTAGAACTCGGTAAAGAAAGTAAGGCCAAATCAGTGTTTTCCTCACTAAAAACTCCCACCCAATTACCCTATTCCCTTTTATCAGGCCATGTTAAGTGGACACGTCCCCAAAGAACCAAAGAATCAAAAAGATTTATTAGCCCGTTTCGATAAACGTTTGAATGGTGATGGTATGAAACCGAAAGTTGCAGTTTTGTTTAAGATGAAAAGCAAACCGTTAGAGAAGCTTAGGAAATATGCGGACGTTGATGTTCTACCGTATCCCAGAAGGGAAGAGCTCATTAAAGTGATTCACCAATATGACGGCCTTATAGTCTCGCCCCTAAACAAAATTGATGCTGAAATCATCGAGAAAGCTGAAAAGCTCAAAGTAATAAGCTGTCATTCCGCTGGATATGACCATGTTGATGTGGATGCTGCAACGAAAAAGGGTATATACGTTACGAAGGTGAGCGGGGTTTTAAGCGAAGCCGTCGCTGAATTTGCCATTGGTCTAATGATTGCTTTGCTCAGAAAAATAGCCTACTCTGATAAATTCATCAGGAGGGGGAAATGGGAATCCCACACGATTGTCTGGAGTGGATTCAAAGATATTGAGACTGTCTACGGGAAAAAGGTCGGGATTCTTGGCATGGGAGCAATTGGAAAGGCGATAGCAAGGAGAGCAAAAGCCCTGGGGACTGAGGTTCTATACTGGTCAAGGAGCAGGAAAGAGGACATGGAAAAGGAGGTTAATGCCAAATACCTCCCTCTCGAAGATGTTCTCAGAAAGAGCGACATCATCGTTCTGGCACTTCCCGCCACGGATGAGACGTACCACATAATTAACGAGGAGAGACTCAAGCTCATGGAAGGCAAATACCTTGTGAATATTGGTCGTGGGGTGTTGGTTGACGAAAAAGCTGTGATTAAGGCCCTCAAAGAAGGAAAGCTAAAAGGCTATGCAACGGATGTCTTTGAAAAGGAGCCAGTTCAGCGGAGTGAGCTATTTGAGATGGAGTGGGAAACGGTCTTAACACCGCATTATGCAGGCCTATCAAAGGAAGCAATGCTTGATATGGGTATTCAGGCTGTTAAAAATCTGCTAAAAGTCCTTAGGGGGGAGGTTCCAAAGGATTTAGTAAACAGAGAAGTGTTAAATATCAGACCAATTGAAAGTGTAAAGATGCTGTGAGGTGATATCATGGAGCTTCTCAAAAGAGGGGATCAATTCCCGGGAATTTCCGGATATGAGGGAAGGGTTGGAGAAAAGCTTATTGAGTGGATTGAGCCTTTCGCCAATTATAAAGTTGATGGAATAGGAAACCTAATAGTCGAGCTCGGAGAAGGAGAGGAAAAGGCAATTTTCATGGCTCATATGGATGAAATAGGACTTTTAATTACAGGAATAACGGAGGATGGAAAGCTAAAATTCAAAAAAATCGGTGGCATTGATGACAGACTCTTAATCGGCAGGCATGTTGATGTGATAACGGAGGATGGGAAGCTCGATGGAGTAATTGGGGTTACACCGGTTCACCTCAACCTTGAAAGGAAGTTTGACACGATTCCATGGTATGCAATGGAAATCGATATCGGTGCGGAATCAAGGGAAGAGGCCCTTGAGCTCGTCAAACCTTTGGACTATGCCGTGTTTAAGAAGCATTTTGCCGTGTTAAATAGGCGTTATGTTTCAACCCGCTCTTTAGATGACCGTTTTGGCGTTGTTGCACTCTTTGAGGCCATCAAAGATTTTGTTGACCATGATTTAAACGGCAGATTTATTTTTGCTTTCACCGTGCAGGAGGAAATAGGGCTAAAAGGTGCTAAGTTTCTGGCCGAGCGTTATAATCCTGAGTTTGCCTTCGCTATTGACTCTTTCGCGTGCTGCTCTTCCTTAACAGGTGATGTCAGGTTAGGCAAAGGTGCTGTGATTAGAGCTGTGGACAACTCAGCGATTTACACAAGAAGATTGGCAAGAAAAATTTTGGAAATAGCGAAAAAGAACAAGATACCAATCCAAATCGGCGTTACTGGCGGAGGAACCGATGCATCCGTATTCCAGCATAAGAGCGAAGTTCTTGCCTTGAGTGTTCCAATTAAATATTTGCACAGCGAAGTGGAGATGCTTCACTTGGATGATCTAAATGCTTTGATAAAGCTGATTCAGGCAACGGTGTTTGAACCCCAACCGGAGGTGATTAATTGCTCAAATATATCGGCTATTTCACGGTTGGTGTTTTCATAGGAATCTTGGCCGCCCTTTTCGGATTGGGCGGGGGATTTTTGATTGTCCCTGCACTCAACTTCCTGGGAGTTGAAATTCACCACGCCGTGGGGACGTCATCGGCAGCCGTTGTGTTTACCTCGCTTAGTTCTGCTTTAGCATACTCAAGGCAGAAAAGAATTCATTACAGGGTAGGAC
>DQUR01000201.1 GCA_015662175.1 Thermococcus paralvinellae
ATGCCCTCATCGATGTAATCTGGCAACTCATGATTGAGGATGAATTTGAGATTATTTACAACAACATCGATATGTTTGCCAATGCCATTCCAGAGTTGAAGGACTTCTTTGAGGGCGTTAAGGCGATTGCACTGTTTAAAGACGGTAAGGTGGGAAGAGAAGAGGTAAGTGAGGCCGTACTTAAAGTCAAGGATAGAAGGCTACTTGATTTACTCGAATTTTTGGCTGAGGCTGAGCTTTGATCCTATTATTTTATCTTCTGAAATCCAGAAAGCGCTCTAAGTCATGCTTTGTGTTTATGTTAAAGAGGCTCTCCTTAAATTCTTCGGGGAGATCATCAATCAGAATATAACACGGGTTCGCAATCTCTATCGCTTTTCGAATCATGTACTCGCCCTTTTTCATCTGCTTTTTTAAAATCGAAACAAAGTTTTTGGAGTAAACAGCATGCAGTGGCTCTATATAGCCATTTGCCCATCGAGGAATGCACACCAAGGATTCCCTCTCATAGAAGCGCTCAACAATGTAGTCCACAAATTTTGGGTTTATCAGGGGCATATCCCCCGCCACAACGAAGGCATCTCCAATCTGTTTCAATGCCACAAAAATGCCCCCAATTGGTCCAACTAAGAGGTCATCAATCAGAACCCTAACCCCCAGCGCCTCAAAATCCTCCTTCATCTCTCGACTTGTAACGATTACCACATCCTCAATGCTGCTCGCCTTCAGCAACCGCTCTATTGTGTACATAACAATAGGTTTTCCATCAATTTTGTAGAGCAGCTTGTTCTCACCGAATCTACTTGATTTTCCACCAGCCAGTACCGCCGCTATCATCTTTCCCCGCACTCCCATACACGACGGAGTATAAAAAGGTTAGGCTCTAGCATCTCTGCCCTTCAGGAACTCCGTCGGCTTCAAACGGGCTTTGGATCGGACAAATTAAAAAGGCCAAATTTTAAAGTTTGAGCAAAGTTATTGCCAGAAGGATGTTGTAAAGGGAAGACAATCCCGCCTGAAGAAACAAAAGCCTCAAAGCTACTTCCCTTGGATATATTCCAGAATAAAAAGGTAAAATTCTGGCCCAGCTTTCATTGAGAAGAATAAACAATCCATTCCCAAGGAACATGCAGCCCAGAACCTTTCGCATCGGATAATTGTAGCTCAGCATTACTTTGGCTATTCCATAGGCAGCCCTCGGGCTAAAGATGGCAGTTGTGATGTAGGTGATGGCCAGGGAGTCCAGATCAAGTTTTTTAAGCAGTGGAGAAAGGGCCAAGGAATCTGAGATACCTGAATCAAGCATGAATACCACCAGCATGAAGAGGGGTGTGAATCTTAAAGCAAAGTTTAGTGAAGCCTTTAGCCCCTTAATTAACCCATTCTTGAGAGCTTTCCCTGAAAAGTCAGGCTTAATCCTTTTATTGCTGTTGGTGTCTACGCCTCTGTATCTTCTGCGTCCGATCATCAAAACCACGAAAGCAAGAATGAAGTCAAAGAGAATCCTTAGACCGATGAAATAGAGCGTTATAATACCGAGGAGGGGTAGAAGTACAGGTAAATAATAGCGATAGATATACATAACCCTTAACGAGAGGTTTGAGGCTAGGATAGCTATATACAGGTCAGTCGGCTCGATCAGTCCCTCTTTCAACAGGGCGGAGGCATTTGCATGGGCAACCCTCGGACTCACAAGATACAATGCTGGAATTGGGGTTAAGGCAGGGTGAATGCCAAGCTTTGCTATACCTGAAGTCCTGTCCCCAATGAGCTTTATAAGATTGGTTTCACTCAGGATTTCAGCCAAGATATAGCCAAAGGTAATTGAGACCATTGAGACCATGTAGAGTCTCAGGAAGTCCAAGCTCTCACACCCTGTAAACCTTAGCGTTTGCAACTTTTTTCAGGAGGGGAACATAAGAAATCCCCGGATTTATCCCCCCACTCCCTGTGTCGTAGATGCTAAGTTCTATTCCCTTCTTCCTCAAAGCCTTTGCAAGCTCAATGATTTCCTCCTTAATCCTCTTTCCAAAAAGTGAAACGTTGGCCTTTCCATCGGTTATTAAAAAAGCCCTTACCCTGACTGATCGATCTTTTCTCCTCTCCCTGCCCGCCAAAAGTAGGAGATTGTAAAGGGCGGAGCTTAAAGGTGTCCTGCCCCCGGTTGGAATGCCCTCTATTTTCTCGAGCACCTCCCAGTAGTTCCTTGTAGGTGGGACAAATATTTCCGCTTGATTACCTTTCGCAACTATCAAAGCCACCTTTGACTTCTTAATGTAGCCGTTCTCAACCAGCTTTTCCGCTATCCCCTTCGCGATGCTTATCCTCTTCTGCACGGCCATGCTTCCGCTCGAGTCAAGGAGCAAAACCCAGAGCGTTGGTGCCTTTGCCCTCCTGACCCTAATTCGGACATCATTTAAATCAAGCTTTATTGGAGGTTTTTTTCCATTCAACACCGCCCAGACCAAAGAGCTGTAAAAATCAACGTCCCTGATTTCGCCCTTCGGGGGGAGGTATGAAACCGGGACACCCCTGGGGAAGTTTACCACCGTAACGCTGACGTCCCTTGAGGAGCGGTATCCCGTGAATTCACTTCCATCAAAGTTTTTGCCCTCTACCCTTGGGATTCTAATTTCACCTTTCACTTCACTTGAACGAAAATTCTGCTCTAAATTTC
>DQUR01000174.1 GCA_015662175.1 Thermococcus paralvinellae
AAGAAGCACTAAGGAGGGCAGACATACCTTTTGATCTGGAGGTTGAAGAGAAAGATTACGGCTTGGCTAGGGGAGAGTTTAAGGTATATGCTTCAAGAGAGGAATTGGCGGGACTTATAAAGCCAATGCACGGTGGGGATGTTGAAATAAGAATAAAACCCGTGGAAAGAAAGAGTCTGGAGTTTGTGCCATTAAAGGGTGAAAAGGCCGTTCAGGTTAGGAAGAGCGTTATAGTTGGTCTTGATCCAGGGATAACCGTGGGTATAGCCGCTTTAGACTTGGATGGGAATATTGTGGCAGTTTACAGTGAAAGGAACATGGCGGTGAGCGATATTGTCAGGTTTATATCTGATGTCGGGCATCCAATAATCGTCGCAACGGATGTTAATCCAGCTCCAGGTTT
Organism: Thermococcus paralvinellae; assembly: GCA_015662175.1. Taxonomy (GTDB): domain Archaea; phylum Methanobacteriota_B; class Thermococci; order Thermococcales; family Thermococcaceae; genus Thermococcus_B; species Thermococcus_B paralvinellae_A. Next base: position 404 of record DQUR01000174.1, read on the forward strand.
AGTTGAAAAGATTGCCCGCTCATTTAAGGCCATCCTCTATGTTCCAAGGGAAAGCCTGCGTGTGGAGGAAAAGAACGAGCTTTTGAGAAATTTGGGTATTAGTGTTGATGATGACCACCAGAGGGATGCTCTGGCAGCTGCCTATAAGGCATACCTCCGCCTAAAGCCGAAGCTCGAACACGTGGATGCAAAGCTCAGGGAGCTTGGCTTAATAAAGAAAAGCAATGAGATTAAAGCTCTGGTTATTCGGGGATACAACCTTGGGGAGGCCATAATGAGGGTTAAGATGAGGGAGAGGCCGAAAGAAGAGGTGAAGGCTCTTCCCGGGGATGAGAGCGTTGATGTAAAGCCATACATTGAAAAAATCAGGGAGCTTGAGAAAACCATTGAGATGCTCGAGAGGGAAAATCAAGAACTTAGGACAATAATCGAGGAGCAGAAGAAAAGAATCGAGAAGCTTGAGGATAAGCTGGCATGTTACGATGAGGAGGTTAGGGCCAGGATTATCAGGGGAAGGGAAATTGAGATCAGGGATAAGAAAATTGCACACCTTGAGAAAGAACTTAGAGAGGCAAAAGCAATAATTGAAAAGCTCAGCAGGGACTTAGTTTTGGCAAAGAGAATGCACCTCCTTGAGCTTAAAGGAACGGCAATTCCCCTTAAAGTTCTTGAGAGCTTAACATGGATGGAAATAGAGAAACTTGAGCGCTCTGCACGGATTAAAAAGGATGATGTGATATATGTCGTCAATCCTTCAGGGGCTGGGAAAAGTATAGCCGAATACCTCGTTGAAAAGGAAATCAAAGCATTAATAAGTGCAAAAAGCCTGCCAGATAATGTCTATGATGTGCTTAGGGAAAATAAGGTTCCTGTGTTTTATGAAGATGAAATTGAAGTTAGGAGGATCGATGATTTTGCGATTGTGGACAGGGAAGAATTTGAAAGGGCAATTGAGCGGAAATTAAGGGAATGGGAAGAGGAGGATAAAGAGAAGAAAATTCAGGGGTTCTTAAGGCTGGTTGAGGAGTACCGCATTGAGAGAATTAAAGAGCTTAAAAAGAAGGCCGAAGAAGGTCAAACCTGATCCAGCAGTTTTTTCAGCATTCTCAGGTATTTTCCGGTTTCTTCAGCTCCTTTATCCGTTATTTCAACGGCAGTCCTTGGTCTGTCTGCAAAAACCTTCTTCATCTTTATGCATCCTGCCCTCTCCAGTGTCTTTAGGTGGGAGTCCAGGTTACCTGGAGTCACATCCAAGACCTTCTGTAGTTCCTTAAATAGAACCCTCTCC
>DQUR01000276.1 GCA_015662175.1 Thermococcus paralvinellae
GACCGATGAATACATTGAAAAACTTTCCAAAAAGCTTGGCGTTGATGTCATTGAAACTTTTGTCCCAATGCCCGTTGGTAAGTATGGGATCCCAACGCATCATAATCGCTGGTGCACAAGGATGAAAGTTGAAGCCCTCTATAAAGCCGTGAAAAATTTTGAAAATCCAGTTCTGGTTGTGGGGGATAGGGATGGAGAAAGCGCAAGGAGAAGGCTAAAGCCACCGGTGATCAAGAGGGAAAATGAAATCCTCGGCACTTTCCTGGAAATAATGCCCATTAAGTTCTGGTCGGGTATGATGGTGCAACTTTATATACTGATGAATGACCTTGATCTGCATCCCCTCTATTATGAGGGGTTTTACCGCTTAGGTTGCACAATCTGTCCCAGCTTGTCTGGGTGGGAGATAAAACTGCTTGAGAAGAGAAATGAATTGCCTGAATTTTTCAGGGAATTTATGTTTAAACAAAAAGGAGAGTAGGAAAAGAGGTCCAGCGGATGTAGTATAGACATGCATCCGCCTTGGTGCACTCTGATTAGGGGGCGTATCATCGGTCTTGCTTCAATAACCCAGATAGATAATCCTTCATTGAAAAGAAAAACAACCTGCCCCTTTCGGTGCTTTATTTTCCCACCACATCTGGGACAGGCTTCCACTACTAATATATCGGAATTATAGTTCTACACTTACCTTTGAATAGTTCTGACTTACTCCCTTGATGCTTCTTTCATGTACAATCGCTCTACCAAATATCTAACAGTTTCGCAAGGGCTCAAACCCTTCTCCCAATTACAATTCCAATTATCAGGCCAAGAATTATACCCAATGCACCAATTCCACCAAGCAATGATGTTGGGACGCTCTTTGCGGGGATTGTGGATGCTGAGATTGTACTGGTTGTTTGAGGTTGTGTATCAGTTTGCGTGGCGGTTGGGCGTGGTGTTGGATGAGTTGTCTGCGGTGTAGTGGTTTCTCCCGTTGTCTTTGGCGTTGTCTTTGGAAGGAACATCGTTGCAGTCTCCTTTGCATATTGATAGAAGATCATTGCCGTTTGAATGTTTTCAATTCCTCCCTGCTTTTCATAGCTCTGGGCAAACTCATAATATGCCATTCCAAGTATTGGATAAACACCTTTGCTCTGTGCCATTGCTATTGCAGTTTTCGCATCCTCCTTCATCTGCTGGAGCTTATCCATTAGTATTGTCTCATTGTCTATTCCCAGTGTATCAAGTATGACCTCTGCCCTGATCCTTGCTTCCATTGCCGAGAACAGGGCAGCTGAATACTTTCCATCCTCATAGTACTGCTCCCCCTGGTTGAGTTCATCAACAAGCTCCTGCATCAGGATTTCTCCAAACATCGAGGTTATGTAAGTGACAACTAAACGGGCGTTGTCTAAGTGTTCCCTTGCCGTGTCCCTGATAACATCCCTGCTGATCACATCCCCTTTTGCGTATCTTTCACCCAGCTTTGCCCAGAACTTCGCTGTTTGAACCCTTTCGTAAGCAAATGCTGCATTGCTTATCGCATTCCAGTAATCACCTTTGTAGTAATCACTCCAAGCATCCTTGAGAAGGGATTTTGCCTGTTCTATCCTCTCCTCACTTGCAGCAACTGCTTGAAGCATTGTTGTGCCCCTGATTGTCAGGTTGGAGACGTAATTTTCGGTCTTCTTAATGTCATCATCAACCATTTTGAACAATTTCTCGATGTCCTTCTCATCCCGTACATCGAGATACCAGTCAACGTGTCTGATAACGATTCTCGCTTGAAAGTCTTTGCTCAGGGCAGTATAATACATCCCCAAGTTTAGGGCCTCCTTGGCTTCCTTTAATGTTTTGTTCGCATCATTAAGTGCAGCTTTAAGGTAGGAATAGGTTGTGTAGCTCACGTCACTCTCTTTGAGCTTTTTCGCCACCTGTCTGTAATATTCCATGGTGTCCCTGTAGTCCTTTTCAGCATCATTCCGGAGGAATGAGGTGTCAATGTTAACATTTGCGGGGGCCTGGGGTTTCTCTATTTTATGTCCTGTAAAGTAGTAAACCGCCTCATAGATGTCCTTGACCTCCTTTACTTCCAGCCCCCACCTTTCCTTTGCATATTCAACGACATCTACCTTCTCCTCTTTTGTCGTGATTTGAACGAGAGGTCCAATCTGTTTTTGTTCCGTTTTTTGAACGACCTGTATTCTCTGTCCCTCCGGAATTAAGAAAAGCTTGGCCCCAGCGCTGTGGGCAGCTGATGCTTTCTCCAGAATTCCACCAACAGGCCCAATTGTTCCGTCTGGATTTATCATTCCTGTCATCATAACGTCGTCTCTGAGTTTCCAGCCCTTTAATGCAGCAATTATCCCAACGGTCATTGTTCCTCCAGCAGAGGGGCCGCCAATAATAGGGGAATCCGCTTTGACCTGAATGAAGACATCGTATTTGCTCATGTCTACCCCAAGAACCTTACCTGCCACTTGTGCGGCTAATCTTGCACTTGCCTGCATATCCACCTCAGCCAGTGGCCATGTCTCAACGTATACATGACCGCTTCCCGGAGCCACTGTGATTACGAACTCAGTTATTACTCCAATTAGATCCCCGCTGGCAGTTTTTGAAACTGCTGGGGCCTTTAAAATAACTGTGTGTCCCTGTGCGGGGCACTGGGCAAGGGTAAAGGGGGAAAGCAGGAGCATTAATGCCAAAATTGGAAATAGCTTTTTCATTTTTTCACCTCCAAAAATTCAAAAAGGTTTTTAGTTTAATAGCTCTTGTGGTTCATAAATCAATGTGCCAATATGGATTTAATAGCCCAGTAGCTGTAATAAGGCCGAA
>DQUR01000279.1 GCA_015662175.1 Thermococcus paralvinellae
CCCCCTCTCGGAGGGCAGTACAACCGGGATCGCTGGCGGGCTTAACTTCCGGGATCGAAACGAGACCGGGTGTGACCCCGCCGCTATGACCGCCGCACCGATACATACTCACCGCTGGTTGATTTATAAAGTTTGCGGTGTTAAGTTTGCGGTGTTAAAAAAGATTATTAACACCTAACCCTTAAAATTCAAAGGTGATGATAATGGGATTACTTGAAGACAAGGCCCTGGTTGAGGCAGCCCTCTTTGTTGCGGGAAGGCCCTTGAGTATAAAAGAGCTTTCAAAAGCCCTAGGAATAAGATCTCACGATTACCTCGAAAAGCTGATTGAGCTGATTGCTGCAGAGTATGCCGAGAGAAAAAGTGCAATTGAGGTTGTTAGGGTTTTGGGAGACAAATACGTCATGCAGGTTAAGCAGGAATATTCCCAGAGGGTAATCTACCTGATGCCAAAGCCCGACTTGAGGACTGGCGAGCTGAAAACCCTTGCATTAATTGCATACCTCCAGCCGATAGAGCAGAGCAAGATAGTAAAACTCAGGGGAAGTCAGGCGTATGAACATATCAAGCATCTCCTTCAAATGGGGCTGATCTATGCGGAGCCATATGAAAGAACCAGGCTTCTGGGAACAACCCAGAAGTTTGCAGAACTCTATGGATTTCCGGAAAATGACCCTCTGTTGATTAAAGAAGCATTCAAAAAGGTAGTTCACGCTGAATATGCTGATTTAATCGAAAAACTTGAGAAAAGTGAAAAAAGTGAAAAAGGTGAAAATCAGCTGGGTGATTCCCTGGAGATTTAGCTCTTCGGTTTCCAGGCAAAAAGAAGATTTGGGTTTATTTTGTGGGATTTGAAAAAAGTTTAAATATATTGAACTGAAAATTACCATTCGGGTGAGTTTATATGGCAGTGCTTACCAAGGAACGGATTGTTGAGCTTATTCAGAAACAAAAAGGACTTAGTTTGGATGAAATCGAGGAAAAAATTGCTGAGATTGTTCAAAGGGATAAAATCTCGGAGCATGCTGCTGCCCTACTTTTAGCGGAGCAGCTTGGGGTTAACCTGGAAGAAACGGCACCGTTGATGTACATTGCTGATTTGGTTCCGGGAATGAGGGATGTGAACATAGTCGGCAGGATCATGCGCAAGTATGGAATCAGGGAGTATCTCAAGAAAGATGGGAGCAGGGGACAGGTTGCAAGCCTCTTAATCTATGACAGCACTGGAAAGGCAAGGGTGGTTCTCTGGGATGGGAAGGTTGGTGAATACTACAACAAGCTTCAGGTGGGTGATATCATCAAGGTAATCGATGCAAATGTCAGGGAAAGCCTGGCAGGACTTCCGGAGCTTCATGTGAACTTCAGAAGCAGAATAATCATTAATCCAGAGGATCCAAGAGTTGAAGAGATCCCTCCCCTTGAGGAGGTCAGAACATACTCCTATTCAAGGAAGAAGATTGCAGAACTGATGGGTGGGGAGAAATTCGTTGAACTCAGGGGAACAATCGCAAAGCTTTACAGGGTTATAGTTTACGACGCATGTCCAGAATGCAGGAGGAAAGTTGACCATGACCCGGCGATGGATGTATGGATATGTCCCGAGCATGGTGAGGTATCACCACTGAAAATGACGGTGGTTGATTTCGGAATTGATGATTCAACGGGCTATGTCAGGGTTACACTGTTTGGCGAAGATGCTGCCGAGCTTTTAGGAGTTGAACCCGAGGAAATAGACGGAAAGCTGAAGGAGTTAATGGAGATGGGAATGACAATCAAGGAAGCTGGAAGAAAATTGGCGGAGGAGGAGTTATATCCGCTGCTTGGAAGGGAGATAATCGTTAGAGGAAATGTCGTAGAAGACAGATTTCTGGGGCTTTTGTTTAAAGCGTCTTCATGGGAGGATGTTGACTATAGGGAGGAGATTGAGAGAGTTAGGAAAAGCCTCAGAGATGTTCTCAAGGGGGTGCTCTGATGGAAGGACTTCAACCACAAATTAGGCGTAGGAAACCGGCTGTGGAGAGAAAGATCGGTGAGATAACTGAAGGGGATACAAGGGTTGCACTGATTGGAAAGGTGATCAAGGTGAATAAGCTCGATTACCTGTTCTGGCTTGATGATGGAACCGGAGTTGCTGTAATCGAGACGGAGGAAAACGTTCTCCCAAAGGTCGGACAGACCGTTAGGGTGATAGGCAGGGTAATCAGGAACGAGGAGATGCACATCTATGCAGAGGTTGTTCAGGACTTCAGTGACGCGGATTTAGAAAGTCTGGAAGAAATTCAAGAGCTTGAGAGGAGAATTTTGCCAAAGGTTGAGAATGCATTGGTGTGGTGGTCAGAATGAAGAAGCGCTTACCTGCCACCAGAGTTTATATTAAGGACATCCTTGAGGGGTTCTACGTTAAAAGTGAAGGGGATTTTGAGCCCAATTATCTGATCACAAAAGATGCGAGAAAGGTTTACAGGGCTAAGATAGTTGCAACCGTTGTGAGGGATCCAGTGATAGCTGAAGACGAAACGTACGGAAAGTTTCAAATTGATGACGGCACCGGTGTAATATGGGTTCTTGGATTCAGGGACGATACAAAATTTGCCAAGCTCGTTAAGAAAGGTGACCTTGTGCAGATTATTGGGAAGATTGCAGAGTGGAGGGGGGACAAGCAAATTCTGGTTGAAGGAGTTTCAAAGGTTCATCCAAACATGTGGATTCTCCACCGCTACGAGACGTTAAGGGATAAGGTGGAGCACATAAAGAAGGCCAGGGTTGCATTTGAAATCTACAACACGTATGGAATAACGGCAAAGGCCAAGGTAATCGCAAAGAACAAGGGGATAAGCGAAGATTTGCTTGAGACCATTGATGAACTCTATGCAATAATGATGGAGCAGAGGGCGGAGGAGACCTTGGAAGAGGAAATGTTCGAGGGGGAAGAGAAGAAAGTTAAAGTTGATGAAACCCTTGAAGATGCAAAAAAGGCCATACTTGAGATACTGAGATCAAAAGGCGACAGGCCGGTTTCAAGAAAGTACATAGAGAGAAAACTACAGGAAAAGTTTGAACCAGACATCATAGATGACGCTATCAGGGAACTCCTGGCGGAGGGAGAAATCTACGAACCAGAAATTGGCTATTATAAGATCCTAGCTTAATCCTTTATATATTTTTAGCTTAGTATTGCTCCCTCATCGTTCTTATCACCGGATCGTGAATTAGTGTTGAGGTTATGCTATCAACTGCCCTGAAAAATTCCTCCTTTCCCTCTTCAAACTCCATGTTGTCAACTTTGATTATTTCGTACCTGCTGCCAAGGATCCATCTTCCAAGGATTATCTTTTCTTTTCCGTTGTATGAGGCGTCAATCCTTACGAGGCCGTAGGGAATATCGGCTGTCCACCAGTTTGCTTTAAACTCTACCTTCCATCCCAGCTTTTCTAGTTCCTTGACCATAACATCCATTGTTTCCCCGGGACCGTGAGGAGTCCTGAAAGTAACAACGAGCCACAGCTCATCTCTCTCAAGATTTTCTTCAAACACCTTTTCAAAAATCATAATCTCACCCCCTTGTGATTGAGCCAAAAAGGAAGCTAAACACGGCCAGATATATTGCGGCTTTTAATTTTTTCTGAGCCCTTCCAGCTGTTTTTGGTGTTGGGTTCTTCAATAGCTCAAAAACAGCCGTCAGTATGAGACCATCAACAATAACCATAGGCAGATACCCTATTCCAATTCCCGCTCTTAAGGGTAGAAATGATGCAACAACAGTTGCCATGCCAAATACTGATGCAAGATAGGCGGATTTCTTAATTCCCCACACAATAGGCAAAGTTTTTGCTCCCTTCGCTTTATCTCCCTCGATGTCCTCGATGTCTTTCATAATTTCCCTTGCAAGGTTTACCAAAAAGGCACACAACGCCAGATATCCTGCCAGTCCTATTTTACCCACTGCAATCGCACCGTATAGGGGTGTTGTCCCCGTTAAGCTTGCAACCATTATGTTTCCGATGATCGGCAGTGGCTTGAGCTTCCACGCATATATGACGAGCACAGAATACGCAATTACTGCCAGCAGGAATGCATATTCATTGAGCTGATAGGCCAAGAGAAGGCCCACAGCAAATAGAAGCATGGAGTACCAGAGGGCGGTTTTTCTTGAAATTGCACCCCGCGGCAGAGGCCTTGCTGGGCGATTGATTTTATCGATCTCATAGTCAAAGTAGTCATTTATTGTATTTCCGGCACTGCATCCCAAAAATATAACCCCAAAGATCAACATTGCTGTTTTTAACTCTGGAAAATGCCCCAGAGCCACAACCGAACCCAGTATGCCAACTAACCCGGCAACAAAGCAATTATGGGGCCGTAATATTTCAATAAAAGCTTTGGGCTCCACTAGGCGCACCTAATATAAAGGAAGGTGTGAGGTATTAAAACCTTATCCCTAGAGGGCATTTCTGTCCAATAGGCCCAGCTCTTCCCCGTCTTCTCTAACCCTGATCCTTCCGAACCTAATCTCACGAACTTTCTTTATTGTCTCCTCATCCAACGGTGTTAGGATTTCAGCTTTCATTTCCTTGAAGTTTATGAACTTGAGAATTCCCAATCCTAGGCAGAAACCATCTTCATCAATTAGACCAAGGACGAGGTTGCTTAATTTTTCAAAATCAAAATACTGCAAAACGTTTTTATCAACGTGTCTCGGAGCATTCGTGATATCTGCCTTTACGATAAAGTATTTTTCCCCAATCTTTCTCCCGTGGATAATCAGCCATTTAAACAGAGTTTCTAGGAGAGATTTTTCATTTTCATTGATTTCTTCGCCTTGAAAGAGCTGGGTTCCACTTATGATGAACTGGTTCAGGTTAATTGTATACGATTTTGGATCTTTAAAATATTCTCTCCATTTTTCTTTTCTTATCTCCCTCCTCTCTTCCCTGCTAAATTTCCGGGCTCTTTCACTAACCTTCAGATGGAAAATTTGAATTTTCCCTTCAAACGGCTTTAATATGGGTTCCAGCTCATTTTTTCTCTGGAGTGCGACTAACACATCGGGCTTAACAGTTTCAATCTTCATTCTCTTAAGTTCAACACCTGAACCACTGATTAATCCTGTTGTGTCTATGATTATTACATCCGCCCTTTTTTCTGCCTCTTCCGTAAGTAGCTTGACCCCGGCGATCATCTCTCCAAAGAACTGATTTGGAGTTATGCTACCCACAAAATAGTGTTTATACGCCTCTATATCTCCAAGGGACTCAAATAACCCATTTGGAAATCCCAGGCTTATTGTGGTCGGGGGGAGAATGCCTTTCTGTCCGATGTCACTGTCAATTATCGCAACTCTGAATCCCGATGAAAGGAGTTCATTTGCTAAGAAAGTCGCTAAAGTGGTTTTTCCGCTATCAACTCCACCCAAAATCATTATTTTAACTGGCTTTTTATGATTTTCCAGAATTTTTAGGATGTCCCTTCTATCCTCTGGTACCTCTTGTGTGTATTTTGCTTTGTTCATGGTTTAAATTTCTCCTGTCGGAATAAAAAGTTAACTTAGGATTTGCGGCTTAGGAATAGATATCTGATCTCTTCCCCACCCTAAGGTGCGAGGGTTCCAGTGAGAGCAGGGGGCGAGGCTTTCTAAAGTAATACTCCTTGAGAGCTCTCCTATGTTCTAACTTGTGAGTATTACATTCTCCCCCAACCTTTCGAGACTGAATATGCAAAAGAGCTTTATATATGTGAGGTGTGTCCTTTATTGGTGGGATTATGGAGAATGTTGTAGTTGTTGATAGGATTATCAAGAGAGTAAAAGAGACTAAGAGGGAACTGGAAAAGTTGGAGATTGAGTTATACAAATTAAAAGCCCAAACTCTGGAAGAAGAAGAGATGGACCTCAATGAAGCTGAGAGAATCATAAAAGAGGCTGAGGAACTCTACAAGAGTGGGAAGGGTCTTAGTATTGAGGAATTCAAGAGGGAGCTCGGCTTATGACTTTTAGGGTTATTATTGATCCAGACGTGCTTAAGAAAACTAAAAAGTTCCTTAAACCTGCTCATCAGCGAAAATTGAATGAATTTCTTGAAATCCTACCAAATAATCCTGTACCTACTGGAAAGTTTGATATCAAAAAAAATTCGAGGTTTTAACAATCTTTTTAGGTTAAAACTTGGAAAGTACAGGGTTTTATATGTTGTCTTCTGGGACGATGGTATTATAGTTGTAAAGGACATTCAACCAAGAGAATCCGCTTATAAAAAATTTTAATTTTAGATAAAGCGTTCATCTAAGCATCTCTGATAACAAATCCCCAATCCGCTTACTAGCTTTATCATTAAATAATCTTTAAAGTCGGATATTATGGTAGGGATGAAATTAATGGATGTTCAAAAATGTATATTTAGGGAGATTCCTTTTCCTAAAACAGCCTCCCTCCTACTCTTCTCATTCTAGTGAAATCTCTACTTGCCTTTTCCATTTCACTAGTTTTCTTTTTCGCCTGAGTTTCCTACTCTTTTCCTTCTTGGGTTAGCTTCCAAAGAGTATTCTCCTTGAATGTGCTGCTCCACAACTTTTTGATGTTGCTATAAAACTATAAACCGAACACGTCCAAACTTCTCCTACTATCCCTTCAGGCTCAACCGTTACAATCTTTAAACTTGATTATCACCAAAGTTAAAATTGTTTTGAATGCTTGAGAAAGTACTAACTATATAAATGTTTAATTTACAAAAACCAAAAACTTTATTAAACTCTGAAAGCCCAACTTTATAATTGACAAGAAAAAATTAGGGAGGGTTAAATTGTGGGGGAAAAAGTTTCACTTACCACTAGACAAATTGAGCTTTTGAGAAGGCTCTACAAAGAGGGAAAAACGATTGAAGTCCACACAGTTGAGAAAACTCAGGACGAACTTGCAGAAGAGCTTGGAATTACAAGGCAAGCACTGAGCAACCATCTCAAAGTTTTGAAGGAGCTTGGCTACATAAGGACTGGCAGGGGATTCATAGACCTCACAGAAAAGGCATTGGAACTTTTGGGAGAAAGAAAAGGTGACGTTTTTGTCTTTGTGAAGATTGAGCCAACAAAGAGGAAGCATGTTTACGATGCAATAAAAAAGCTTAAGGTCAAGCGTGTCTACAGGGTTACCGGAAACATCGATTTAATTGTTGAGGCGGATAAGACCATACTTGACGAAATCCTTGAAGAGATTGCCTCTTTGGACGGGGTAAAAGAGACTATTACTCACGTCGTTCTTGAAACCCTCTGAGCTTTTTATCTATAATCTTTTTTAATTCCTCCATATTCGTTCCAAACTTAGCGGATACTGGGATAAAAAGCTCTTTGTGGTCTTCCCAAGTTCCACTCAAGCCAAACTTTTCTATCAGCTTGTTAATTGTTAAACTCACATTTTTTATTTTATCAAGCTTATTGACAGCCACTATTGTGGGGATGTTAAGCTCTTGTAAGAACTGGAAAAATTCAACATCTATTGGTATCTCTCCCCTTTTTTCCCATCTCTCAATAATTTCTAATGCGCTTTTACCGTCAATTACCAGTATTGCTAATTCAATTTCATCTGCATGCTCTTCAATAAAGTGGATGACTTCTGTTTTTATTTTTTCTTGAACATGTTTTGGAAGTCCACTCATGAAGCCAAAGCCGGGCATGTCAATTACCCTTTTGTTTTTCCATACAACCTCGACAGGTTTTCTCGTAACTCCCGGTCTTTTCCCTCTTCTCACGTGTTTTCCTGTGAGCCTGTAAATTAGTGTGCTTTTACCAACATTTGAACGTCCCACGAAAATTATCATTTTATTTCACCCCATACCCTCTGATTTTCTCTTTTTAAAGCTTGAGAACTAAAAATACTTAAGTATGAATGTCTCAAAAAATTTAGGTGGTTATCATGGCCGACCAGAATCAGGCAAATCAGCTTGTTAATAAATTTGTGATTTCTCTCGTTGAGGGAAAGATACTTGGATACGTTACAGATATTAACGTTGAAGTTGAAGGAGATCAGTTTTACTTTATACTTCGAATGAAAATCTTAGAGAATCTCGGCAAGACAGGAGAATTCCATTCAGGAATGTTTTCAACAGAGAGGAAACTTAGGATTAAACCGAGTGATATAGTTAATGTCGGCAGGGATGTAATAATCCTAGGTAATGGAAAAGTTCCCCCTCTTAGAGAAATTGAACGCTTCCATCAAATAGCAACTGAGTACAATGCTCTCGTTAGGGAACTTGAGCGAAAAGAGACAATAATAAAGCAACTTAGGGAGGAAAATACCCAGCTGAACAAGCAGGTTGATGAGCTCATGAGGGAACTCAGGAAGCTTCAAGTTATAAAGGAGGACTTTGAGCATTTAAAGGAGCAGTTGATAAAGCAGGAGGGACAATTGGAGATGGCAAAAGAATATATCAGACTTCTTGAAGGACTCAGGCATGACATTGATCAGATAAAAGCTGGTGTTGAGAGATTGATCAAGGGTTATCTCGAGGATGCAGTAAGAAGGATAATTAATGAGGAGCTAAATGCAAGGGGTTTAAAGAAAACCCTGCTTTAGCCGAGAAGCTGGACTCCAAAGACATGGAGGAGTATCTCAACCGCAATGAAAATTAACACGATCGCTATTGCCCCTTTTGGACTTATCTTTATCGCTTTTGTGTCCTCATCAAAGAATCTCATCAAACCGGCCCCTGTTGGCGGTAAAGTTTTCCTCTCCTTTGCCAAGATTCTCACCCCTTATGTGTCGCTAAATCTTGAGATATAAAAAAGTTTTGTTTAAAAAAAATAAAGCTCATGCATGGTGCTGGTAGACTACATAGGTGTCTCCATCGTCATAAATTTCCTGCGGGGCAACTCCCCAGAAGTACTTCCATGTGAATCCTGGATTTGCATCCACATCTGGACCCCCGGCAGCAAGATATGATGCCCAGACCAGTTCTGAGCAGTAGTAGCTGTTACCGTAAACTTCCTTGGTGAACCAGAGCCAATCATATGGTTTCCCCAGCTGCTGCATTGCAAAGGCAATCGCCCTCTGTCTAACATCGTTGGTGGTTCTAACTCTCAATATTGCCACTTCATCATACCTCTTAAGGAAATCTGACATTGTGACAATTCTAACAGAACTTGGATCATCCCACGCTTCAATGATCATCCATTCCCCAAGGGCTTCATCATAATAAGCAATCAGACCCGTGTGTGTCCAGTATCCAGGAATGAATAGATCACTTACCGGATTGTGTCCTATTATAACATCTCCAGGAATAACATTGGTTGGATACGGATGACTATACTCCCTGGTGCCCCCAATCAAGTCTAAAGCTGCTACGCTTGGCATACCCATTCCCAAAACCAAACCGACCAGAAACATAGATGTAATCAATCTGCCCACCATTTTATCCATCACCAAAGGGTATCATCGCCTTAAAATAAAACTTTTTTGGTAGCATAGAATTACTGCAACTGATTCAACAAAGGAAACTTTTTTAAATGCACCAACTCATTGGCATCTGGATAAGGGTTTGACCCAATGAATC
>DQUR01000061.1 GCA_015662175.1 Thermococcus paralvinellae
AGCTGGCTTTGAACCCGTTGATGTGTTGATGTGAATTCTAATGCTTCTGAGAATGATAAGGAGAGGGGAAATAAAAATAGAGAACGAATACGCAAGGGCTGTAAGATATGAGGGAAACGTCGAAGCCCAAAAGCTGATAAACAAGTTCTTTGAAGTTATTGATGCAAAATGGAGAGCCTTAGGAATAATCCCAAAGAGCGGACTTGAGCTTAGAGAAGAGTACAAGGACCTGGAGATAAGGACTCATCACAATGTTAAAGTTCCAGAACTACCTGATCTCGAAAAGGGTTGCCTCTGCGGTGCAATACTTAGAGGATTGGCGTTGCCGCCACAGTGCCCCCACTTTGGAAAGACCTGCACCCCAAGGAATCCGGTCGGGCCATGCATGGTTTCCTACGAAGGAACCTGCCACATCTTTTACAAGTACGGGGCTTTGTTTTAGGCTTTGCCTTCCTTTATTCCACCCTAACAATCCTTTCTTTCCAAGGGGCTATGCGAACCCTGATGTATCCTTTAAGCTTTTCATCAACCTCCCTATCACCCGTATACACCCTTACTGGCTTTTTAACCTTTGAGGGAGTTGCAACTACGATGATGTTTTCCTTTGGAATCTTCCTAAGGACTTCTGCAGAAAACTGCTGATTTCCCCTCCCAAAAAGAAAGTTAATGCCTCCAACAACGGTAACAATTATCTTGGGATTTTTGTCGACAAACTTTAAGAGGTCTTTTTCCTGGGCGTCCTTAATTAAAAGCTCTGCTTTCCCATCTTTAATTTCAACGACATCAACCCCCAAAAGGGTTCCATCAATCCCAAGCTTGTCTTTAATCCTCTTCACTGTTGAGCCCGCCCCTAAAAAGTAAATTCCATCTTCAAGCTCTTCAACAACCGCTTCAGCTAAAGCTTCAAGCTCTTCGCATTCATCAACTTTTGTTGGCTCCTTGGAACCTTGGACTAAGGATTCAAGATAGGGGGTTAATGCCATACCATGAAGCCTGGCTTTTACCTCATCACGTCTGTATGCATTTTCATCCAGATCCAAAACCTCGCGCTCCACTACCTCCGCATTTCCCCTAAGGAACTCAATCAAGAGCCTTGCCGCATCTTCTGGGGAGGAGGCAAAAACTCCAGAGAACATCTTTACTCCCGTTGGAATTCCAAGGATTGGAACTTTTTTATCCACAACAGAATATACATCCCTTGCAGTTCCATCTCCTCCGGCAAAAATCAGGATATCAACTTTATCCGCCATGAGCTTTGCCAAAGTTTTTGTGTCTTCACTCGTGGTATCAGGGATCATGAGTCCAAAGACCTCTCTATAACCAATTTCCCTATGCCTAACAACCTGATACTTGAAATTTAAACCCTTAAAAGCATATTCACCGAGCTCTTTAGGACCAGTTAAAAATTCTATACCCTTAGATTCCTCATAATGAGATAGCTCACCTAAAAAGAGCCTGGCCAAATCCAATGCAACCGGCTTAGCGCCCCTTCTTATTGCCTCCTCTACGACCCCATCCGTACCTTTTAAAGCAACCTTACCCCCCATTCCGGCTATTGGGTTTATTATTAAGCCGACTTTCATCGCTGCACCTCCAGCTATTGTAAGACTATCTCATATACCTTCTCGCAAATACCGTCAGGAACACTGCCCACATGAACATTCCAAAGATTGCTTCAGCGGAGGCAAATATACGGCCAATTCCCACCGGATGCAAATCACCATAACCCAGTGTTGTCGCTGTTACCACGCTGAAGTACTCATAATCCAAAAAGCTCTTGAGGGGCACGCCGTTGCTTGCAACACTTTTGGTGATGTAGAATAGCGTTGGAAAGATCAAGTTGACCATAAAAATCCAGATGATAATTGGTCTTTTCCAATCGATTCCATATTTACATGTCACATCTACCAGCAACCATTCTAGAATTGCTTCTAAGAAGTGAATAACTTTTCGTGTTTTTCTTCGCATTTTATTTTTCTTCGCATTTTATTCAACTTTAAGTGGTTTTTTATTCTAAACTGAGGAAGTCTAAACTTCACTGGAAGATGCATTAGGTATCTTTCAATTTTCTGCTTTCTTCTTGCAACCATCTCATGATAGTAATAAATATCCGCCTTTTCATTATCCCCACTTTTTTCCCAGTTTATCCTTGCTAAACGATAAAAGATTTCTTCTATGTATGGATTGTTAAAGCAACAGTCCTCAATCAGTATGTATCCATAAACAGTTAGCTCTGCTGTCAGATTGGGAAGGACAGTCAGATTCCAGGTAATATCGCTGTAAAAGTGCACTCTTTTAAAGACTAGATTATTGTATATAACAATATGGACGAATTCCGGGAGCTTTATTCTTATCATCTGAACATGACCGGGTATTGAGAGATTTTCCATCAATAGCTGTCCGCTAAAGTATTTTATTAAAATCCTAACCTGACGTTTAAATCTTGGATTTTCATCAAATTTAACGCTACTTATAACCAAAATTCTGGCTTTTGCGTGCTTTTTTGTTACCTCTGAAATTTTAATGCCTTTCTCTTCCAGAAATTTTTTTAATAGTGGATATCTTGAGTTTATTCCTATTTTCCGGACCCCTTGGAGATTGAAAAGCTCAACCCTTCCATAAATATGGTATCTCTCCTCATATTCTCCCTCGCTTGAATTCTCCTTGTCTTTTTCTTTTACATGCTCAAAAGAGTTCATCATTATGTATTTTATCTGACTGTCCCTTATATAAATTGAAGTATAAAATCGCACTTTTAATATGTTTGCCCCAAAGATAATGGAGTGTTGTATAAGAAGTGTTTTTAAAGTAGTTTCAAAAATTATAAAATTTTCTATTGTACAATTGTAAAGAGTTACCCCGGCGAACTCGGAGTTATCAATTATCAGGGTTTTGATATGAGAGTCTTTAAATATGATAGATTTATTATTTTTAAGATTTGAAATCCTAGCATTATATAGAGCATTATATAGATACACCCCTTCAAAATACGTGATCTCCCTTTCTAACTTTTTTTGAAATGCTTTTTCTTTTATTTCTTTAATTTTTTCCCCATAGAGAAGCTCTCCCTCTTCAAATGGTATGTGGAGAGAGCAATAATTTGAGTCCTTTAACGCTTTTTTATCACATTTATGTCCATTTTCATAGATATATTCGCACATATTCAATCACCTTTAAGCTCAATTTCCTCCTGCATAGCCCTGATTTTTGCCTTTTTAACTGCTTCCTCATGTTCAATTTCTCCTTTAATTCCTTTAACCCTTTGTGAAAGATTTAATAGGATCTCTTCAGGTCCATAGAGAATGACCAAATCTCCAGGCAGTATTTTTGTATTACTGCTTGGAGCGCCGATGTACACTTCCTTATCTTTCACTTTTCTGTAAATACCAAGAACAAGAACTCCTTCTTTATCAAGCTGTAACTCCCCCAAGGTCCTATTTGCCAGCCAGCTATCTTTTTTGACCTTTATCTGTGCTATTGAATACCCCTTGCTTAAACCTAAAAGCTGGTTATAATCATAAATCTTAAGTGAGGGGAAAAATTTCTTAAGGATCCTTTTAATAATTTTCCTCATCGTCCTGTCTATCCATTTTGATCTAACAAAAACGTACAAAATCAACAGACCACACAGGAGAAAAATAAAAGTTTGCTTGGCTTCTTCTGCATTCTTGCCGATGAAGGTTAGCACAAGGGTAGCTATAGCCGAAGTTATTCCAGCACTCCCGAGGAAAATAAGGAGTCTGATTATTTTTCTCCTCACTGGGTGGGAAACAACGTATTCTGACTCCGAAGTTGTGAAGCCAGTCCCAGAAAAAGCTGATTGAGCCTGAAACGATGCAACATCTCTAGAAAGCCCAGTCATTTCTAAGGCAACGGTTCCAATTCTAACGATTATGATTGAAACAAGAATAACTAACAGGAATGAGATAAGGGCTATCACCTGTGTCACCATTCAGATTATCTTAGGGGAGCATTATTAAAGATTTCTGTTCTTAAGCATTTCATGTAGAGCACCCCATAGTATTAGTTCATTAAGATTTTCTAAAAAAGCTCACTGTATGAGCCTGCGGACATAGCCAGTTGAGGGCAACATGGACAACTAATAGCCCAAAGAAAGCAAAGCCAATATATGTATGAATCCCCAGCTTGGCAAAAAGAGGACCTATGAGAAAGATGCAGTTGTATCGGCTATAATCCACAAGAGTTCATGACACCCACATCCTAAGCTTAAAGCTCATTTTATTACCCTTTTGGTGCGTTTATCGTTATCTCCACTGATCTTCCACTGTCCTCTGATTGCAATTTTTTAGTTATAGCGCTCTACAGGATTTACTTCCTCAATGACTTTTTTATGGCTTTTTCGATTACTTTGAGTTCAGAAACTTAAGTAAATACCGTTTCCCCTCTGGGGGAAGTCCTTATGTAAAAACTTAACCGTGCGCCATAAGAACAGCCACTGTCATATTTTTAATTACAGAGTGCGGACAGGGGGACTGAGTATGCTTAAAATTAACCGTAACATTAATTGTAATCTCAACACTGATCTCAACAACATAAGCTTCAGCTGGAACAACATAAAGCAACAGAACCCTCATGAGAAACCACTGAGCCAACGTAATGGATGTGATTTTCCTCGAATTTGACAGCAAAGGGCAGTAAGGTTAGGAGGGCATAAAGTGAGCTAAAGTTTATGTAGCATGAGTATAGTGTGGGCCAAACAAAGCTCAAGCTCTAGCTTGTTAATCCTACAAAAACAAATACGCAAACTTCATAAACTTTTGATTACTCTTCCCGTTTATGTCGAGAGAATATCCCATGGTTAAGAAAGTTATGGAAGACCTCTACCAAATCAGACCGGGAAAACTTTCAAGCCATGTGTACCTAATTCTGGGAGATATAAACATCCTGATAGATTCGGGGACTGCCGACGATTTTCCTAAGCTAAAGGAAGGGCTGGATCATGTTGGGATAAAGCCGGAGGATGTTGATGTTGTAATAAATACCCACGAACACTTTGATCATATCGGCGGGAATATTTACCTGCAAAAGCATTCCTTAATAGGGGCATACAAGTACGCGGCTGTGAAAATAGTGTATGGGGATGATGAAGTCACCCACTGCAGGGCTCATGGACAGGAGGTGATCGGCTACAAAGTCCATCTCTGGATGAACCATGAAGACGTTATAGATGCGGGAAGGTGGTTTTTGAAGGTAATACACACACCGGGGCATACATCAGGCAGCATGTGCCTCTATGAGCCCAGAAAAAGAATTCTATTCTCTGGAGATACACTTTTTGCAAATGGAGTTATATCGAACATCTACGACTCCGGAAGCCTAGGGGAATATTTCAACTCCCTGAGAAGGCTTAACACCCTCAAGATAAAGCTTTTACTCCCGGGACACGGGTGGATTTCAGAAAATATCGAAGAGGACATAGAAAAAACGATTAAATCCGTTATAAACAAATTTCCAGAAGCTGAGAGGCTTAAAAGATTGTTTTCCGGAGAATAGCCGGGATTCTCCTATTTTAGCACCATCTTTTAGCACATGATTGTTCATCGTGTTACATTTAAGGACATAAATCTTTATAAACCTAAACCCGTTCTCCGCCAGCCTCAAGGTGATTTATAATGAGTCAAAGAATGAATGCCATGATGCACGCAAAGAAGGTTTCCCATAGGTATTACGGTATATCAAAGGTTCCTCAATGGTTTTACTCTTTCGTGCCTTTCAAAGTCTCAACCGGTGGAAGTTCAATACTAATGCCCCTCTATTTACTCCAGCTTGGCGGAGATGCCCAGATGGTCGGAATAATGAACTCCCTCACAAGTCTGTCCTCAATGGCTGGTAGCCTGTTCTGGGGGAAGCTGAGTGACAGGACATTAAGGAGAAAGGTCTTCATACTTCTTGGATTTTTCAGCGTTACCGTGTTTTTAACTACCCTTTCCTTCACAAACAGTCCAGTTGAATTTATCTTACTCAATGCAGTTTATTCATTCTTCTTGGCATCAACACTTTCCGTTCCAGTGGTCTTGGTTCTCAGGAGTGTTAGAAAGCACAGCTGGGACTATGGAATAGGAAAGTTCAATGAGATAAGCGGCTGGGCATGGGTTTTTGGACTTGGCTTGGGGTTCGTTTTATCCCAGCATCTCACGATAAGGCAGCTCTTACTCCTCTTTGCCCTCCTCAACATTCCATCACTTATATGGGGAGCTAAAACCATGAGGGAAATACCCATATACATCAACAGAAGAAGCATCAGGATCTATGGAAACTACG
>DQUR01000116.1 GCA_015662175.1 Thermococcus paralvinellae
GGCGGACTTTGAGGTTCCAACTATGAAGGAACTTTTATCCCTCCTTCACAGAATTTTAAATGCCTACGTTGTTGTTCCGGCATATAATGAAGAGCTTACTATCGGGATGGTTCTCGATGACCTCCTGATGTACTTCAGACCGAAGCATGTAATTGTAGTTAATGACGGAAGCAGCGATAAAACAGAAGAAATAGCAAAAAGTAAAGGTGTTAGGATTTTGACGCATCTGGTGAATAGGGGATTGGGAGGGGCCCTTGGAACAGGGATAAAATACGCCCTCTTCAAAGGGGCTGAGCTCATAATAACTTTTGACGCAGATGGACAGCATTTGGTTGAAGATGCACTCAAGGTTATGAAGCCCGTAGCTGAAGGAAAAGCTGATTTGGCCATCGGTTCGAGACTTAAGGGAGATGTAAGCCAAATGCCTTTCATAAAGCGTTTTGGAAACTTTGCCCTCGACGCAATAACGGCAGTTTTTGCCGGTAGATATGTCAGCGATTCCCAGAGTGGATTAAGGTGCTTTAATAGGAAGTGTGCATCTAAGATTGAAATAACATGCGATAGATATGCGGTTTCAAGTGAAATAATAATCGAAGCCAATAAAAAAGGGTGCAGAATTGTGGAGGTTCCAATCAGGGCGGTTTATACGGAATACTCCATGAAGAAGGGGACAAATGTGTTTGAGGGCGTTAAAATTGCCCTAAACCTGCTCTTTGATAAACTGAGGTGATGAAGATGTTAGCCGTTCAATACGTGGCGCTTGTAGTTATAGGGAGTCTCATGCTCTACGTTCTAAGTAAATATGGCAAGAAGGAATTTGATTGGGGAGGTTTGTTATTTTGGGAATCCCTGCTTACAATAATGCTGATAGTCGCACTTAAACCGGTAGAGATTTCACTTGAAGTAAAAAGGATCCTTGGGCTTGGCAGGGGTTTGGATGCCCTCTTTGTGGTGGCAATTGGGATAAGCTACCTGATGATATTCAGGGTTTATCTTGCAGTTGATAAAGTGGAGCGGGAAATAACAGAGCTTACAAGAAGGCTCGCAATGGAGTTAAGGGAGATCAACGAGAAATTGGAGGAAATAAGCAAAAAACGCTAATCTTTCCCACAAAACTCATTCGCAAACAGCTCCTCTAAGAATATCTTAACCCTCTCCTTGGAGAGCTTAAATTGTCTGATTTTTACCATGCCCTTTTCTTGAGCCTCCTTAAGCAGAATCTCCGTTGCTTCATTGGGATACATCTCCTCATAGACAATTTCCCCTATTCCAGCATTTACCAAAAGCTTAAAGCAGGTGTCGCAGGGAAAGTGGGTAACATAAAGTGTTGCTCCCTCAAGGCTTATTCCCTTTCTTGCCGCCATTGCTATGACGTTCTGCTCAGCGTGAACTGCCCTGTGGCAATGCCCATCAACGATTAGACAGCCAACATCAACACAGTGATCCATACCCCTTGGGGCCCCATTATAGCCCGTGGCAAGTATGTATCCATCTTTAACAGCAACGGCACCAACCCTTAGCCTTGGGCAAGTTGCTCTAAGTGAAACAAGCTTTGCTATCAGCATGAAGTATTCATCCTTAGTGGGACGGATTTTCTTAATACGCTCCGCCTTCCTCTCATCAAGATCAACTTTCACACTCCCACCCAAAGGAAGTCAAGGAATAAATTTAAAAGAATTTTGAGTCACTTGATTGAATCACTTGAGGGTATCTCCAAATGCTCTCCCTTCAATCTCAGCGAGGATTCTCCATATTCTCTCGTCATAACTCGGGTGAGTGTTCATAAAACTCTTCTTTCTTTCAATATTTGGTTCAATTCCGGGCAGGGCTGAGGTCTTAACAGTTATCCTCAGGTCTTCGTAATACTTAAGCTCTTCAAGTGCCTCTTTAAGAGAGAATGGCCTGTCCAAAAGATAAAGGGCAGTCTCATCGGCCTTAAACTCCCTTTCTTTAAGGAATTTAAATCTCTCTATTTCATAAAGAACGTATAAACCTAAGGATGCAAGCACGGCCACCGTCGTTTGAACGAACACAATAATTACAGCGCTCAGAAAAAGCATTAGATATCTGCCATACGCCATTAATGGAAAGAGTATTGTGTCCCCATTCTTTATATGACCAATCTCGTGAGCAGCAACACCTAAAATCTGCTCCTCGTCAAGGACCTCAAACAGACCCAATGAGAGGACTATAGAATTCCCAAATGAATAAGCATTGGGGATGTAGTCATCAAGGATGTAAATATGGGGCATGCCTATTCCGGCTTTGTTTGCCATCCTCGCAATACCGTCATAAAGCCACGGCATCTCCTCCCACTGAAGCTTTGAGCAATTCCCTGTAAGAGAATGCTTTGTTATCCAGATGAAAATCAGATACAAAAATACCATGATGCCCAATGTAATAACCAACCCCAGCTTACCAAGATAAAACAGTGTGATGAGGAGCTGTGCGAATACAATAAGCAACATCTAAATCACTTCTTTATTTTCGAAAGGTATGCAAATGTCGCCTCTTTGAAATTGCTCATTAATGCATTCAGTATTGTCTCAACAATCCTTTTTTCAAATTCCTCTCTGGTTGTTGTTATGCTGTACACATATCTAATTCCGCCTCTCCCGGTCTCAACGCTCCTCTTTAAAAGCCCACGTTCGCAGAGACGGTTCATCAGTATGCTGACTGTTGAACGCCTCATATCCGGATGTTTTTTCTTCATGTGCTCATAAACCTCCCCAGCGGTTGCCACTTTAACTTTCCACATGTGCTCCATGATCTCTGCCTCTAACGGTGGCAAAACAGCTCTCAGCCCTTCCTCATTAAGCTTAAATTCGTGGGGCTTCATTCTTCATCACTCTCCCAAAAGGTATTTCCCACAAAAGTAAATAAACTTTTTGTGTTTATATTAGGTGAGTCAGAATTCTTTGTCATTCTGACAATTTGACGAATTTAGTGCTAAGAAAAAGTTATAAAGCTCACAAGATTAACTTCGTGAGGGTCGTCATGAGGATAGTTTTTGATATCGGAGGCTCTGTTCTTGTTCCTGACAAGCCTGACATTGATTTTATCAAAAAGATTGCCTATCAGCTCGTCAAGATAAGCGAGGATCACGAGGTTGCCGTGGTGGTTGGTGGTGGAAAGGTTTCGAGGGAATACATTAAGGCGGCAAAAACATTTACACCAAACGAGACGTTCAAGGACTATATAGGCATCCATATTACAAGGGCAAATGCAATGCTCCTAATTGCTGCGCTCGGCGAGAAAGCTTACCCCTTTGTCGTCCAGGACTTCAGAAAGGCCTGGGAAGTGATACAACTTAAGAAAATCCCGATTATGGGTGGAACCCATCCGGGACATACGACCGATGCAGTCGCTGCTCTTCTCGCGGAGTACCTGCAGGCGGATTTGCTCGTTGTTATCACCAATGTCGATGGTGTTTATGACAGCGATCCTAGAAAGAATCCCAATGCGAAGAAACTCGACAGGATAACCGTGGATCAGCTCGTCAACATAGCGATGGAAGGCGAAAGCAAGGCCGGCGGAAGTAGTGTCGTCGATGCCCTTGCTGCCAAGTTCATCCAGCGCGGCAAGATAAGGACGTACATCGTGGGCAAGAAGGACGCTTACAGCCTCTTTGATGTTATCAGAGGAAAACATAACGGAACGGTTGTGGAGCC
>DQUR01000175.1 GCA_015662175.1 Thermococcus paralvinellae
ACTTTTCCACGTTGCCCTTTGCGTATAGATGGATTCAGGACTTGATGCCTGAACCACAGCTGAGAATAGCTTTAAAGCAGCTTGATAAAGCTGGAGCCATCTACAGCTATCCAGTATTAAAAGAAATTAGGGGAGGATTGGTGTCTCAGTTTGAGCACACGGTGATTGTTGAGAAGGACGGCGCAACGGTAATTACATAAAGGGCTGGCGCCGGGGCGGGGATTTGAACCCCGGCGGGCAAACGCCCAGTGGATCTCGAGTCCACCGCCCTCCCTGGCTAGGCTACCCCGGCCTGTAAGAGTGTTGTGTTGGGCTTTTATAAACCTTCTTATTGGCAAAAACTTTATTAACCTTTTATTACTAAAATATTCTCGGGCCCCAATCAAAGTTAAAAGACAAGGTTTAAATGGAATGGGGGCATAGATAAAATTAAAGGAGGTGGAAATAGTGGTTGGAATCCCCGTAGAGGAAGTTATGACGGACAAGTTTACAAAAATTGATATTAATGCTCCACTTTCTGAAGCAATTGGAATTTTTGAAAAGGAAGATCCGGATTTAATTCTGGTGTTTGATGGGAATGTGTATAAAGGTGTTGTCACCCAGGATTTAATCATAAGGTCTCACCTTAAATGGGATCCAACCAAGGCTAAGGTTAGGGATGTTTACAAGCCAGCCCCTGTTGTTAAGCCCGGGGAGGATTTGAGCTTGGCTGCAAAGCTTATGATTGAAACCGATTTAAGATCCCTACCTGTAGGTGAAGATAGGGCAAATATTTTCGGCGTAATAAGCGACTTGGCCGTGCTTGAGAGGGTTGTAAAGGAGGAATTTGGGAAGAGGAAAGTCAAAGAGTTTATGACCACAGATGTAATAACTCTAAAACCTGATGATACCGTTGCTAAGGCTTTGGCAACCATGAGGGATCACGCAATTTCAAGGATTCCAATTGTGGATGAAGAGGGAAAGCTTGAAGGTTTGGTTACTCTTCACGATCTCATAATCCGTTTTATAAAGCCTAGATTCAAAGCCCAGACCGGAGAGGTTGTTGGCGAAAAAATACCTCCCTTTTCAACCCAATTGAGGGAGGTTATGGTAAGGGGGGTTATTACAGTATTTCCCGATACAACCATAAGGGATGCTGTTGCAACAATGATTGATAACAATATCAGCGGTCTGGTTGTTGTGAATGAAAACAATAAAGTGGTGGGAATCCTAACGATTAAAGATTTACTGCTGCCAATTTCAAGGATGGTGGAAAAGGAAGCCAAGTTCTACCTTCAGCTTGGAGGGGACGCTTACTTGTTAAGTGATTTCACAAGGGAAAGAATAATCAATGACATCAAAAAATTCGTTGATGGTTACGCTGATGTTCTGGGTAATGAGGGAATAATCTATCTCTACATAAGGAGGTTTAATGAAAAGTTTAGAGGGGTTTACCTATATCAGGCAAGGATGAGGGTTGTGACGGATAGGGGAGTCTTCGTAGCAACGGGTGAAACGTGGGGAGCAATTCAAGCAGTTCACGATGCATTGAGGACCATTGAAAGACAATTGCTTCAAAAAGCAGAATTGCAAAGGGATATAAGATATGCAAAAAGATTTCTGGACAAGCTTGAGCTCTGGCGCTGAATTTTCTCCATTATTTCCCATATCTCCTAAATTCTTTCCCCACAAGCACCCGTTCTCTGCTACTCAATGTGTCCAGATCTATGACTAAAATTAGGGTTCCATTCTCCGCCATGCCCTGTCTTTGAGGCTCAATAGGAACTTAAATGCAGATTCAAATCCGTTTTCCAGCATTAAATACTCAAACGCGTCAATGTATACCACATTGTAACCCTGCTTTAATCCCTTTGTGATGGGGTTTATTAAGATGTCCATTTTTGTTGGGGATATGGTGAAAATCCTCGAGCCATCACAAATACTGCACTCCTCTATCCTTGTTATCCAGTAGATAATCATATTATCTCCAACAGGGAATGTACGAGGATTTTTTCTTGTGATCACAATAACATTGTTTTCTGAAAAGAGATTTGGGAATACCCGTTTAACTTCTTCGCTGTTTGAGAAGAGATAAGCGTTCCTTGGGGTCATTGTTTCTCTATCTTTCTTAGGAGGGGCTATAAAAAATGCTCCCATAAGGAATCCATAGGGGGGCAAACCAATCTATATTTCGGGTGAATGGATATGTAAGATTAAGGGCTCCAAGGAGAAACATGCCCACAGGAAAGAGCAATGTTACATAATCCTTCTAATGATATACGAATAAAGAACCTTTGCCACATACATGTTTGCAAAACCATACACCATCATTGGGAACAGCATTTCCAGTGTGAAGCCATAAGGCATGCTAGAAACCTCACTGGTAGATATTATGAATAGCCAGAAATAAGCCGAGGATAGAAAAACGGCAAAAGTATATAACCAAGCATATAACCTCCTTTTACTTCTACACTTGGTTTTTTAATGTAGATGGCACTCCACAGAAGTATAAAACCTACTAACAAGACATGTGCCATTAACAGGAACTCTTCAACGTGAGGGTTTATCTGGAGTCTTAAAGGTTTTAGAATGTAGCTCTCGGGCGATATGGCATTTAGAAAGAATGGCAAACACAATAGAAACCATCCTTTTTCCCGGGTTTTTATAAACTTATATGCAACTGCAAGAAATACAATTCATCTTGATATGAAATTTACTATTAATTTCCAATTGCCCTCACCTTTTAATTGTTTCTTTCTCATTCTGTTGTTTAACAATAACCAGACTGTTCGAAGGGATATTTTTATCGACTATAACTCCAGGCCCAACAAATGAGTTGCTCCCTATCTTTCTCCCGGGGTATATTGAAACGTTTATCCCGACTTTGACGTTGTGCCCGATAATTGCGCCTAACTTCCTCCTTCCGCTGTCTTCAAGCCTGCCCTTTACCTCAACCTTTATCGTCTTATCATCGTGCCTTAGGTTTGCAGTTATGGTTCCAGCCCCCAAGTTTGTGTGCTCCCCAATGATTGAGTCCCCAACGTAGTTTAAATGCGGAGCATTGCTGTGGTCCATTATTATCGAGTTCTTGATCTCGACCGCGTTCCCAATGTGACAGTTGTTCCCAATGCTCGTGTAGGACCTTATGAGGCAGTTGGGGCCAATTTTACAGTTCTTTCCGATCTTTACGGGCCCAACGATGTATGCACCACTTTTAACAACCGTTCCTTCCCCGATCTCAACCGGAGGTATTATTGTTGCACCTTCCTCCACAATTCCCCTAATTTCGTGTTTCAGATGGTTCCTGAGAATGTGCTCATTTAAACTGAGCAGGTCCCAGGGCCTTCCAATGTCGTTCCAATAGCCATTGTAAACTGCATAAGCAATTTTTCTGCCTGCTTTTATCATGAGGTTAATTGTGTCTGTTATTTCATATTCACCGCGCCTGCTCAATGGTGTTTTCTCAATGAATTCAAAGACATCCGGCCTGAATACGTAAATGCCGAGATTTGCATATCCTCTAATATTTCCCGGCTTTTCTTTGATTTCTTTAACATAATCTCCTTCGACTTCAACTTTTCCAAAGTGACTTAGATCTTCAAACTCCTTAACCAGAAGAGCTGCATCAGCTTTCCTAAATGCATGAAGGAGGGCTTTCACTGCATCTCTCTCAAAATAAATATCTCCGTTGACCGCCAGAAAAGGTTCCCCTTCAATGAATCCCCTTGCAGAATATATCGCCCTCGCGGTGCCTTCCCCTTCAACCTGCTCAATGTAGGAGATTGGTTTGCCCTTGTATTCATCGCCCAGGAACTCAATTAACTTTTCTTTCTGATATCTAACGATAATTATGAACTCATCAACAAAGGGGTACAGGTTTTCGAGAACATACTCTATAATCGCTTTATTTGCAACTTTCAACAGAACTTTCGGTCTGTCGTCAGTTAAAGGTCTCAGCCTTTCACCCTTTCCAGCTGCAAGTATCACACCCCTCAAATTAACACCCCCGCTAACGAAGCGATTATTGCTATGCCACCAAATAATATACAAAACCTAGAGAAATTTAACCTTTCCGCCAATTTAAGCATGCCTTCAAGTGCCAGTAGGCTTACAACAAATGCGCTCAGCACGGCCATGAGTGATACCGTGATAGGCTCATTTACAGATTGGAGCTCTAAAAATAGGGCACCAGAAATCGCTGGAACTGCCATTAGGAAGCTTAGCCTCACAGCTTTTTTCTGCTCAACTCCAAGTAAAAGCAACGCTCCGATAGTCATTCCCGAACGCGAGATCCCCGGCAAAACGGCTATCCCCTGGGCAACACCTGCAATCATTGCTTCCACAAAGGTGATCTCTTCCTTTCTAGCAACATCTTTGGATTTTTCCCTGCCCTTGGATAGGATTATTCCGGTTAATATAAGTGCAAATCCCACTATTCCATTCACTGCCTCAACGTTCAGTGAAGCTACTACCGTCTTAAATGCCCTGTAAAGTGGAAGCCCGATAACTGCAGTAAAAAGCGTTGAATAAAAGAGAAATGTTTCATCCTCGCCCCATCTGAGCGTTATGAGGTTCGTTAGAATTCTTCCCAGCTCATACCTAAATTTAAACAGCACTGCAAAGAGCGTCCCGAGATGGAGGAGCAAAGAGTAGGAGTATGCCTTTTCAGGGGAAACTCCAAAAAGGTTTATTAGTGCTAGCATCACCTGACCGGAACTGCTTACGGGTAGCCATTCAGCAAACCCCTGCAATACACCCATTATAACGGCTTCAACATAGTCCATAACAAATCACTGGGTGAGGGTGTTTGGTTAATTAAATAAACTTTTCTTCTTAGAAAGGCTTTTTATACCATCCGGTTAATCTAATTTTTGGTGATGAAAATTCCTCTTTGAAAATTATAGTGGATTTAGGAAAGGTTTATGGGAAGGACATGGTTCTCAGCCCTGGTGGAGCACAAAGAACACAGAATACTGGTTGATACCGGAGTTAGTGGTGAAATTCTGTTGAAAAACATGAACACGCTGGGAATTAGGCCAGCGGATATAGATTACCTCCTCCTGACCCATGGCCATTACGACCACACCGGGGGATTAAAGGCTCTTCTTGAAGCAAGGTGAGAAAAAATCTAATGATCATAGCTCACCCGGGGATATTTGTTAGCCTGCCGTTTAAGAGAAGAGAGCTTGAAGAGCTGGGGGCGAGGTTTATACTGACCAGAGATCCCGTTCAAATTGTTGAAGGAATTCATTCAAGCGGAGAGATTGAGAGAATTACATGGGACAGAGCCGTTGGATACAGGATTGAAAATGGAAGGCTCGTGAATGATGAAGTAAAGGATGACATGTCTTTAATCCTTGATTCCGGTGATAGCATAGCGGTATCCCTGGGCATAGCGGAATATTATGCATGCCCAAAAGCTCATGGACAAGCTGTTAAAGTCCCTCCATCTGATCGGTGCAGAGCCCCGGGCTTTTGAAAGAAACTGTTAAGAAACTGAAGGATATGAAAGTTGAAAGGATTTACGCCGGCCACTGCACAGGATTTGAGGCTATGGGCCTTTTCATGGTTAAGTTTGGAAAGGCCTTTGAGCCGCTTTATGTGGGTAAAGTTATTGAGCTTGGATAGATTATCCACAAAATCCTTTTTAAGGTAGCTTTTTATCCCTTAACCATGTATGAACTGACGGAGGATTACAAACTCAGAAAAATCACAAAATTCGAGCTCGATATGGTTGATGAGCGGGACGACTTGCTTGTTATCCCTCCCTCTTCCAGAGCCGGTCCCTGTGGAAATGATTGTGTGTTCTGCTATCTCATTCAGAACCCTCCTCAGATAATTTATCGAGCTGCCAGGCATGACACCCTAAATGATCCCCAGCTGGAGAGGAGGATTGCCTATGCAAGGGAACATTATGATTTGTGGATCCGCGTTACCGACACTTCAGCAAACGTTCAGTTTAATGAAAAGCGTATAGACTCGCTCCACAGGGCAGGCTTAGATGAAATTCAGATTTCCCTCCACACCACAAAGAAGGAAGTCAGGATCAGGCTCATGCATAACAGAAACGCCGGAAAGGTTATTGATCTAATTCCAAAAATTGTGGAACATTTTAGAATGATTGCCGACATAATCCTGACCCCTGGATACAACGTCAGTGATATTGGAGAGATTTTAGAGGACTTGGACAGTTTCGGAGTCCACGAGGTTAGACTCTTTCCCGTTGGGGTTACAAGGTTTTCAAGAATAAGGGGACTGACAAGGGAGGAACTTCTTTTTGTGAAAAACGTTGCACTGGAGAAGCAAAAGAGCCTTGACTTAAAGATTATCATATCTCCAATTTTTCAGGCCCTTTTGGGAGAATTTACAACCGGCTTAGAACCCTTTGACATTGATACAAGCGTTCCAGCGTATATACTAACGGGTGAGCTTGCGTACCCAGAGATGAAGCGCTTATTTCCAAAGCTCAACGTCGTCATGGTCAAGAACGAAGTTTTCGGTGGAAACATTGGAACAGCTGGACTTTTAACGGGGCATGACATATTAAAAACCGTCAAACAATTACCCGAAGTTGAGCT